>NZ_BJCE01000006.1:0-56644 GCF_005402885.1 Sphaerospermopsis reniformis | reverse complement strand
TAAGTAATCCTACGAGTGGTGCAATTATTAGTTCTACCAATGGTACAGCCAAAGGTACTATTAATAACGATGATTCTACTCCTCAATTTAGTATTGCAGCAGCGTCAGCAACAGAAGGTAATAGTATCACTTTTACAGTTACTCGTTCCACAGATAACTTAACTGAACAAAATGTAACCGTAACCACATCTATTGCAGAAGAAGATACAGCAGAAGAAGATGACTTCACACCCAAAACCGAAACTTTGACTTTTGCACAGGGAGAAACCGAGAAAACCTTTACTGTTGAAACAACAGAAGATTCTCAATTAGAAAAAAATGAGACTTTTACTGTCAATTTGAGCAATGCTACAAATGGTGCAACTATCAGTGCTACAAATGGTACAGCTAAAGGAACTATCAATGATAATGAAATCGCACTAGCTCCTAATATCAACAACAACATTTTTACTATTAGAGGAGTTGGCGAACCCGTCAGACTCAAAGTAATTCTTGTTTCCAACACCTTCAATGTTGTTAATGAACTGGGTATTTTTTCTACAGATGATAACGAAGGTACTATTAGGAGAGATGATGGGATTAGTATTAAACCAGGACAAGAAGGTTATCGAGAAGCAGCTTTAGAAAGAGCTAAAAACCAAGGAAAAAGTGTTTTCTCTGCGATCGCCAATCTTCCTGATGAATTTGCGACGGAAATTCAAACCAATAATTTGAGACGCATACTAGAATTTGATTCTGATATTAACTTCCAATTCTTTTTAGTCAGAAATGGTACAATAGATGGCTTGAGAACTGGCGCAATATCAAATTCAAACGTCGTTTTTGCTGATTTCTCAACCCAAAGCATTACCCAAGACAATAATAGTTATATCCTTTCTTGGAAGGATAGTAGCACTATTGCCGAATTAAATTCTCTGGTAGTCAGAATTGAATCTACTGACGATCCACTAGAAACAGGTACAACACAACAAGGGGGAATACAAGCAGAAATACTAGATTTAACAGATCTACGTTTCCCTACAGTAAAAGCTAATTTCTCTGTTTTCCGGGAAGCTGCATTTAACAACGAAGTCTACTTTTATAGAGTAGATAATGCTCAAGGTACAATTGATACATTAACAGCAACCGCAGCCAATAGAGCGAATTATTTACAAGCTGCAATTAACAATATCATCACCAACTCAGAAAATGGTGAACGCATCAAATTTGCTGTTGATAACCAAGGTAAATTTACAGATAGCGCCATCATTGCCACTGGTTCAATCTTAGCTCCCATGATAGTTGTCAATGGTACTTTATCCCAATTACTTGATAATAATACTGACAATGATCCGCAAGTTTATTTCCCTTATTTGGGATTAAATAACGGAGTAGATCACATTCGTTTGTTAGGAAATAACATCTTTGGTTTTGAAGATTTACCTGATGGTGGAGATTTCGATTACAATGATGTGATTATTAGAATCAGTTTCTCTACATGATGCGATCGCATGATTGATATAACCGTTTGAAAATGAATAACCGTCTGGGAATGAATTCCCAGTCTCATAACAAAAGTCGGCTGAAGCCGACTATTTTTTTGGTAATTTTGGCAATAATGAATATGAAAACGTTGAATCAAGAATCTGCGCTCCTTTAGAACGCAGAGTGTCAATTCGTATTGCAAATCACAAAAACAAAAAAGGTAGGATTTTCACCCCACCTTCAAACTATTTAGAGAAATATTCTGTTGTTAATTAACCTAACAATGCCTTAGCTTTAGCTAAAACATTATCAACGGTAAAGCCAAATTTCTCCATACAAGTACCACCAGGAGCAGAAGCACCAAAGCTATCAATACTGACGGTATCGCCTTCAGTACCAACATATTTATGCCAGCCAAAACTGCAACCAGCTTCTACCGCTAAACGCTTTGTAACAGATTTTGGTAGTACAGATTCTTTGTAAGCTGCATCTTGAGCATCAAATAAGTCTGTAGAAGGCATAGAAACAACGCGGACTTTCTTACCTTCGGCGGTTAGTTTCTCAGCAGCAGTTACACAGAGGCTAACTTCTGAACCAGTACCAATTAAAATGATGTCTGGTGTACCAGCACAATCTACAATGGTGTATGCACCTTTAGCCACACCATCAACAGATGTACCACCTAAGTTGGGGACGTTCTGACGGGTGAAAGCTAAGAGAGTGGAAGCATTTTCTTTAGACTTTTGGATCGCTACTTTGTAAGCACCAGAAGTTTCATTTCCATCTGCGGGACGAATTACTGTTAAATCAGGAATAGCACGCAGAGAAGCTAAAGTTTCAATGGGTTGGTGAGTAGGACCGTCTTCACCTTGGCCGATGGAGTCGTGAGTCATTACCCAAATTGAACCAGCTTCAGAGAGCGCAGCTAAACGAATAGCAGCCCGCATATAGTCTGTGAAAATTAAGAAGGTTGCACCGTAGGGCATTAAACCGGAGCGATGTAAGGCTATACCGTTACAGATCGCGCCCATTGCGTGTTCCCGTACACCAAAGTGAATGTTACGGTTTTGGAATTGTCCTTTTTGGAAGTCTCCAGCACCTTTGAGTTCGGTGAGGTTGGAGTGGGTTAAGTCAGCAGAACCACCAATTAATTCAGGTAAAACAACCCCTAGTTTGTTGAGACAGATTTCTGAGTGTTTGCGGGTGGGTTGTGCTTTGTCTTCGGCGGTATAGGTGGGAAGAACTTGATCCCAACCTTCTGGTAATTCACCACTGAGGAAACGTTCAAATTCTGCCGCTTCTTGGGGATATTTAGCTTTGTATTCAGTTAAGGTTTTTTTCCAGTCTGCTTCGTAAGCAGCACCGCGTTCTACTGCTTTGCGGGTGTGATCAAGAACGTCTTGAGGAATTTCAAAGGGTGCATAATCCCAACCTAAGTTTTTCCGGGTTAATGCTGTTTCATCTGCACCTAAAGCAGCACCGTGAATACCTGCAGTATTTGCTTTGTTGGGAGAACCATAACCAATGGTGGTTGTCACCTTGATCATGGTGGGTTTGTCGGTGACAGCTTTTGCTGCTTCGATCGCTTTGGCAATTCCTTCTAAATCGGTGTTACCATCTTTAACGTGAAGTACGTGCCAACCGTAGGCTTCAAATCTCTTAGAAACATCCTCTGTAAAAGCTACATCGGTAGAACCATCAATAGAGATGTGGTTATCATCGTACAGGGCGATTAATTTACCTAATCCCCAGTGTCCAGCGATAGAAGCAGCTTCACCAGAAATACCTTCCATGTTGCAACCATCACCCAGAATTACATAGGTGTAATGGTCTACAATTGTCGCACCGGGTTTGTTAAACTTAGCTGCTAGATGTGCTTCTGCTAAAGCTAAACCAACTGCGTTAGCAATACCTTGACCCAAGGGACCAGTAGTTACTTCCACACCATCTGTCACAAAGTTTTCTGGGTGGCCTGGGGTCTTAGACCCCCATTGACGAAATTGCTTGATGTCATCTATGGTAACGCTATCGTAGCCCATCAGATACAGCAAGGCATACTGCAACATTGAGCCATGACCAGCAGAGAGAACAAAGCGATCGCGGTTAAACCATTTAGGATTTTTGGGGTTATACCGCATGAAGGAGTTCCACAGGACAAACGCCATAGGAGCAGCGCCCATAGGTAGTCCAGGGTGTCCCGACTTGGATTTTTCTATGGCATCAACAGCCAAAAAACGGATTGAGTTAATACAAAGTTCTTCGATGGATTTGGTTGCAACAGCCATAATTTTTTATTGTTAACGACGGGTTAGGACTCTTTGTAGCTTTCTGTTTTTGGGTTCATTATCAAGTGATCCCACAATTTACATCATCCCATTCCTACTAGCATAAGGACAAGCGGGATCTTCTGAGTTTTAGGTGATGAATAGAGCTAATAATTTGGTCATGCCAAACCCTTGGTTTAGCTGGGAATGATATATATAATATGTTCCACAGGGTCACTTCAGGAGGCAGGAGGCAGAGGAGCAGGGAGCAGGGAGCAGGGGAACAGGGGGAAATTATTTGTATTTTCCCAGTCACCAATCCCCAATCACCAGTCACCATTAGCGATGTTTCTTAAACGCCAAAGTGACATTATGACCACCGAACCCAAAGGAGTTGGATAAAGCCACCTCTACGATTTGAGCGCGGCTGGTGTGGGGTACATAATCTAAATCACAACCCTCATCAGGATTATCCAAGTGGATGGTGGGGGGGATGTGGTCATTAGCGATCGCCAAAACTGTAGCTACTGCTTCTATTCCTCCTGAACCACCTAACAAATGACCTGTCATGGATTTGGTGGAACTAATTGCTATCTTATAGGCATAATCGCCTAAAGCCTTTTTGATAGCTGCCGTTTCTGTGACATCATTGGCTGGGGTGCTGGTTCCATGAGCATTAATATAGGTAATCATTTCTGGTGTCAGCTGACCATCTTTGAGTGCCAGTTCCATTGCTCTAGCTGCACCTAAACCACCAGGTACGGGGGAAGTAATATGATAAGCATCACAGGTCATCCCATAGCCGACCATTTCTGCATAAATTCTCGCACCACGACTGATTGCGTGTTCCAATTCTTCCAGAATTAAAATTCCTGAACCTTCACCCATGACAAAGCCATCCCGATCTTTGTCAAAGGGACGACAAGCTTTTTCTGGATCATTTTTTGTGGATAGCGCCCTGGCTGCGGCAAATCCAGCTACAGACAATGGTGTAACGGCTGCTTCTGATCCGCCACAAATCATTGCTTGGGCATATCCATTTTGAATTAAGCGAAAGGCATCACCGATAGCATTAGAACCAGCGGCACAAGCTGTCACAGAACAGGAGTTTGGACCTTTTGCACCAGTATGAATTGCTGTTAATCCTGCTGCCATGTTGGCAATCATCATCGGGATCATGAATGGACTACAGCGGTCTGGTCCTTTGTTTAGATAGACTGTTTGCTGGTCTTCTAATACTTTAATGCCACCAATGCCTGAACCGATCATGACACCTATTTGCTCGGCGTTGAGGTCATTGATAACTAATTGTGCGTCTGATATAGCCTGTTTAGCACCTGCGATCGCAAATTGGGCAAACCGATCAGTGCGCTTGGCTTCTTTGCGCTCCATGTATTCATGCGGATCGAAGTTCTTCACTTCCCCCGCAATGCGGCAATCATGCTTAGACGCATCAAAAGCTGTGATGTAGTCTATGCCATTACGTCCGCTTAACAGTCCTTCCCAATATTCAGATGGATTGTTACCAATAGGTGTAATCGCGCCTACACCTGTTACAACAACGCGTTTACGTTTATAGTCTGTCATGATTCAGTTAAAGGTGACGAAAAAGCAGCAGGTAGAAAAATATTAAGACTGGGGCTGAGGGATGAAGGATAATTGGTATCAAAATTAGGGACAGTTCAAAATCAAATATTTCTCACTCCCCAGTCCCTGATACCCCTTCCCTCACAACTTAAAAGGTAGATGTAGCAAAGTTATTGATTTTCGATGTAGTCTACTACCTCTTGAACCTTTAAAATCTTTTCGGCGGCTTCATCAGGAATTTCAATATCAAATTCTTCTTCAAAAGCCATTACCAGTTCCACGATATCTAGAGAGTCAGCCCCTAAATCATCTGTAAATGAGGCGTTTGGTACAACTTTCTCCTCATCAACCTCTAGTTGATCGACGATAACTTTTTTAACCCGGTCAAAAGTAGTTTTTGTTTCACTCATATATAAAAGTCCTTAACCAGTTGCTATGATCTGCTCTCTATGGGCAATCTTGCTTTGAGCATATACATCTTATCGGAAAGGGTGTTCCTGAGTACAGTTATCAGAAAAAGGTGATTGGTGATTGGTGATTGGGAAAATACAAATATTTCCCCCTGCTCCCTGCTTCCCCTGCTCCCCTGCTCCCCTGCCTTATGTTGGGAGATAATGAAACTGCTAAATTTGTCTTACCAGGGCGATCGCTACGCCTGTAAACAAAACTTAATTTTATGCTATCTCAAACCTTAAAATACGCTTACTACCCCGGTTGTGTTGCTCAAGGAGCTTGTCGGGAGCTTTATCTCTCTACTCAATCACTTACCCAAGCTTTGGGTATTGAACTCATTGAACTTAAAAAAGCTGCTTGTTGCGGTTCTGGTACATTTAAAGAAGATTCTCAATTGTTAGAAGATACAGTTAACGCTCGGAATATAGCTTTAGCAGAAGAATTAAATCTACCTCTTCTTACTCATTGCAGCACCTGTCAAGGTGTGATTGGTCATGTTGATGAACGTCTCAAGCAATGCCAAGGAACTAACCCAGCTTATCTTCATCAAGTCAATGGGTTGCTAGAAAAAGAAGGTTGTTCTCCTTATCGGGGTAGTACAGAGGTCAAACATTTACTTTACGCTTTGGTTACAGATTATGGTTTAGACAAAATCAGCCAGCGTGTCACCCGCAAGTTAAGCGGACTCAAGTGTGCAGCTTTTTATGGCTGTTATCTCCTCCGCGCTCAAAAATCCATGCCCTATGATGATCCATTCCAACCAGAAGCAATGGAAAATGTGTTTCGGGCTATAGGAGCAACACCCATATATTATCGTGGACGCACCCAATGTTGCGGTTGGCCTCTCTCTAGCTATGCTACTACCGAATCTTTCCAAATGGCAGGTATGCACATTCAAGAAGCTTTATCAAGTGGTGCTGATTGTATTGTTACACCTTGTCCCCTGTGTCATCTTAATTTAGATTCTCGTCAACCAGAGGTAGAAAAGGTGATTGGTAAAAAATTAGGTTTACCTATTTTACATTTACCACAATTAATTGCTTTGGCTTTAGGAGTTAGTCCTGAATTACTGGGTTTAGAACGTCACATTGTTTCCACAAAACCAATGTTAGAAAAATTGGGAATCTAATCTAAGTAGACTCTTTGAACCCACAATCTGCGTCCCTTGAGGGCGCAGATTGTCAAAAAATCTGCTGTAAATCAGGTAAATCATTAGCTTTCTGGAGAATAAATAAACTTTCATCACCTCCTCTACCAATCCTTAATGTTTCATCTAAGTAAGTAATATCCAGAGTTGCAACTCTACCTTTGGGACCTTTAGCATCTACAACTTTAAAAGGATTTAGTTGAGGAGTGTTAACACCTATAATTTTATCAATCGCTAAATAACGTTTATCAAAATAAACATTAATTCGCTTATCTGGTAAGTTAGATTGAGCTAAATCAGGTTCAAATCTAGCTGTTACTTTTACATATCCTGAAATAAATTTTAGGGGATGTTTGACATAAGCAAGGTTAAAAAATTGTGCATCAGCAACATTAATTACTTGATAAACCTTACCTATACTTAATCCTAATGGGAGAGAATCCAAAGCGCGAATTTCTCTAGCTGTAGAGTATTGTAATTGCCAGACTCCATTTAATAAATTAATAGCATTCTGGAGTGGTTGAGGATGGGGATTGAGATTTTCTAATTCAACTGTTAAACTTTCTATTTCTGCGGCTTTCTTTGGGTCAATTTTTAAATTAGTAATAGGAGAACCATCATCCTGTTTTTTAAGTTCCTTAATTAATACTTGTAATTTTTCTTTCAATGCTTGACGTTCCATAAACTGATACTTTGCTACACTTAACAAATCAAATTGTAACCCAAAATGGAACTAAAAACCGTAACTTTAGAAATTCCTGTAGGTTGTAACCTGATTTTAGGACAAACTCACTTTATCAAAACCGTAGAGGATTTATATGAAATCATGGTAGGAATATCCTCACAGGTTAAATTTGGTATTGCTTTCTGTGAAGCATCCGCCGCTTGTTTAATTAGAATGGCTGGCAATGATCATACTTTGCAAGCAGTAGCTACTAAAAATGCCAAATCTATAAGTGCTGGACACTGTTTTTTAATTGTGTTAAAAGATGCTTATCCGATAAACTTTCTTAATGCTATTAAACAATGTCCAGAAGTTTGCAATATTTATTGTGCTACTGCTAATCCTGTACAAGTAATTTTGGCAGAAACCGAACAAGGAAGGGGTATTATTGGTGTGATTGATGGATTTTTACCCAAGGGTGTAGAAGGAAATGAGGATATAAAATCACGTCATGATTTACTGCGTAAATTTGGTTATAAAATGTAGTAATTGTGCAAGAAAAATGGCAATTAATTATAGACAAAAAATTATTAATCTATGGATAGTTTTTTTATTAGGTACGTTGTTTCATACACAGTTGGGTTTAATGCCATTATTTCACGGGTTAGATGTAGTAGAATCCCAACCAGCAACATCACTTAATGAAGTATCGGGTATTTTTTGGTTAATGTTAGGCTTCTTTATATTGCCGATGTTAGCAATTATTGGGAATACATTTACAGAAAATAAACGTTATCGATTTATTCATTTTGGCTTAACTATTTTTTATGGTGTAATGAATTTAATCCACCTAGTTTTAGATTTACTTTTACCCCAAGTTATTTGGTATCAAATTGCTTTGATGGTGTTTTTATTTTTGATTGGGTTATTGTTGATTTTTGTGGCTTATCAGTGGATGAAATATCCAGTAAATAGACAAAATCAGCCAGAAGGCAATATTTCTATACCTTTCAGTTAAGGGATAACAAATGATGATATTTTTAAATCTCTGACTTCTTGAATAAGTTGGGTATTTTCGTGTTTATAAATAAGCTGTTTGTTGTGCCTTTAACTTGAATAATTAATACAAGCAAGATGCTTGTGCTACTGTAACTTCAGGTTTTTTAATTATACAGTTTAGCTGCACATCAGCTTAAACCTTTAATTTGCACCAAGGCGGGCAGGATGCCCACCCCACAAGAGTTTCAATTTTAGATAATATGCAAGTTAAATGTCCAACAGCTTAATTCAAGATTGCTATATTGCTTTTATTTTAAAAATAGGCTAAGATATTAGGCTTGTAAAATTATATTGATATGATAAAATCAATAAAAATATCTATGAATCAGCTTAATTTTCAACGTGCTAATACTCTCAAAGCTGCTTATAATGCTTGTAGTTTAGAACCGCTAGAAGGTCCAGATATAGAAAAATACTATGTTGATTTATCAGCAGTGCGAAAATCTTCAGCCGTTAAGGGTGTAAGTACAATTTTGGATTTTCAGGAAGCTGGAAATTACACTACTATTTTATTTACCGGTCATCGTGGTTCAGGAAAAAGTACAGAGTTAAAAAGGATTCAAAATATCTGGGAGGAAAATTATCATGTGATTTATTTAGAAGTGAATGAAGAAACAGATATTAATGATGCTAATTTCACAGATTTATATTTAATAGTCATTAAACAAGTTGAATTTACTTTGCGGAAATTAGGGTTAAAATTTGATGAAAGACTATTAAAAAGTTTTGAGAATTGGTTTAAAGAAATTACTCAAGAAAATGAAGAGAGTGTAGAAAAATCTGTCAGTGTAGAATCAGAAGCCAGCTTGGGCGCAGACGCGCCATTTATTGCTAAATTAATGGTGAAGTTATTGGCACAGATTAAAGGATCTGATAAACAAAAAACGTCTATTCGTCAAACTTTAGAAAAAGATATTTCTCGACTTAAAGCAGATATTAACCTTTTACTAGATGACGCTTATGCTAAATTGCGGAAAAAGTATCCAGACTACAAGGGTTTACTAATTATTTTTGATAATTTAGATCGTGTTCCTCCTGGAGTTGCAGATCATTTATTTTTTGAATATGCGGCACAATTACAAGAACTGCATTGTACAATTATTTATACAGTTCCTATTTCGGTTTTGTGTTCGCCAAAAAATCCCCTATCTTTGTTTGATGGTAATCCTCATATTGTACCAATGGTGAATATTTACCAATTTGATCGGCAAAGTTCCCATTTACAAGATAATCAAACAGGACTGGAGGCATTAGCTAGTTTAATTGAAAAAAGGGTAGATATTGATGCTGTGTTTAATTCCCGTGATGAATTGCTAGAATTAGCAAAGGCTAGTGGTGGCCATGTACGTCAACTTATGCAAATCATGAGGGCTGCTTGTTTACGTGCCAGCACTAATGATCATGATAAAATTCAAGCTGAAGATATTGTTTATGCTGTCAAACAACAACAATTTAGTTTTGAAAGATTTATTCCCAATGACCATTATCCATTGTTAGTGCAAGTTTGTATTAATAAAGATGTGAGTAAAGATGATATTGGACAGTTAATGCTGTTTAATACTTCGGTTTTAGAATATAACGGTGATAACCGATGGAATTATCCTAACCCAGTGGTAATGCAAAATGAATTTTTCAGACAAGCACTGGCAGAAATTACAGCCTGATTTTAATTTTGAATTGGGGCAATTTATCGCTTTGAATGAGGATATTTTTGCGGAATTGTTGACTTTTGTTGACTTTTCCGAAAAGTTAACTTTGGGATTTATTGAAATTAACTTTCCTACCGATGCAGAGTTATTAATTAATGCTTTAAAAACCGATTATAAATGTCAGGAAGTTCAGTTTGTAACTCTCAATTTTCCCGATCCGAATTTGCGATTTTTACGAGATGCAATTATTCAGGAATTGCCAAAAGTTGAAAAAGAAGCAAATAAAAAGTTAGTATTAATTATTCAAGGTTTAGAAAAATCTATTGGTCTTTCTGGGGAATATCCGCCAGTTTTACAAGATTTAAATTTTGTCCGGGATGCTTATAAAAAAACCGTACCTCATCCTATTTTATTTATTTTACCAGATTACGCTATTAATAGATTAGCGAAATTTGCCCCTGACTTTTGGGCTTGGCGTTCTGGTGTGTTTAGATTTAAAACTTTAGAAAAAACCAGAGAAAATGCCATTGCTCAAACTTTACAAGCTGAAATCAAAATTGACAGAGTAGAACCACCGGAAAAGCAAGAAAGGATTGGGATTTTACAACGTTTATTAATGGAATATAAGCCTACCTGTGAGCAAGTAAATGATGGCAATTTACGCAGGTATGGTAATATTTTATTGGAGTTGGGAACAGCTTATATTAGTCAGCATCAACCGGAAATAGCGAGGGAATGTTTAGAGGAAGCTTTACAAATTGCGGAAAAATTAGCAGATGTAAATTTTAAAAGTCAGGTTTTAAATAAAATTGGTGATGCTTATAGTGAGGAAAGGAAGTTTGAAACAGCGATTGATTTTTATCAACAAGGGTTAAATATTTCCAAAAAATTAAAAAACCGTAATGGTGAAGGTTATGTTTTATTTAAATTAGGTAATGCTTATTTGAATTTACGGCATTTTTCAGCAGCTAGAAAGTATTATCAACTCTGTCTAACAATTGATCAAGAATTAAATGATCATGATAACGAAGCTAGAACCTACCACCAGTTGGGAATTGTAGCCCAAGAAATGCGAGAATATGCCCAAGCACGGGAATTTTATCAACAAGCTTTAGCTATCTATATCGAATATGGGGATAGATATGAAACAGCTGGAACTTACCACCAGTTGGGAAGAGTAGCCCAAGAAATGCGAGAATATGCCCAAGCACGGGAATTTTATCAACAAGCTTTAGCTATCTATATCGAATATGGGGATAGATATTCTCAAGCCTTAACTTATCAAAATTTAGGTATATTGGCACACTTACAGGAAAATGATCAAGAAGCGAGGGTAAATTTACAAACAGCATTAGATATATTTATTGAATATAACGACGAATATAGGGCGAATATTACGAGGGAGATTTTAGAGAAATTACCCCAATAAGCTCTTAAAAAAACATCTAAAATCAAAATTATTATACATTCGGATCTTCTAGCAGCAAATTAAGATTTTTGGCTGCATTAGCCAGCCGATTATCGGTAGTTGCTAGTAATAATTTCTCTCTCATTGCCAACTCTAAATAAGCTGCATCATAGGCAGCAAGATTATACTGTCTAGCTAAATCTAGAGTAGCGATAATAGTTTCATTTACAGGTATTAAATCAATAATAATAGGCAATTTCTGAAGCAGTTTTAAAGCTGTATCACTTTGTTCCCTTGTATTACGATTTCTTTTTTCGGCAACATACAAAACATTACTAATTTCTAACCAGAAAAAAGTAGGAACTATAGCCTGATTTCCAGTTACAAGTATATTGTAAACTGAATTAGCGTAACTATTATCTTCATCTGACAAACACCAACTTATGGCAACAGAGCAATCTAAAACAAATAACATTAATATCTTCTTCCTTCTTCTCTTGCTTCTCTAATGGATAATTCCCCCAGAGACATTTCTTGTTTTAATTCTTTTAATTGATTTTTAATTTCTAGTAATTCAGGTTCATTTATGATGGTGGCAACATTGCTAAATGAATTAATTTCTTTACCATTTAGACGAGCATGATTTTCAATTTGTTGCAGCATTAAAACAGATTTTTGCTGAATTATCTCATCTTCGGAACTTTTTATTTTTTCCGCTTCTGCTTGAATTACCTGTTGTAAAATTGTCTTAATTTCTGCCTGTAAAGAGTTACCATGTTTTTCGGCGCGAGTTTTTAAAGTCTCGATAATAATGGGATCTAAATCTTCTAAAATAATCTTAGTCATAGTTGAGTATTTACATTTCCATAAATTTGGCTCTTTGATAATATTTTAACATCTAAACTTTCCCAAATGCTTAAAAACAACTTAAAAAAATTCCGCCTCCTCAATACTTGCTTGAAAAAAACCATTATACTGTTCGCTTCCTAACCACCATCCTGCATTTATTTGGGAAGGAATAGTATAACCTTGAAAACTAGTTTCTTGAGAAAATGTACCACCAAAGGGTATATATTGCCAACTTTTATCTGTGGTTTGATTTCCCCAACGTGGTAATTTTACTTCTAAAACTCTACCATTTTCATCAATGATAAAAGTGAGATTAACTGTTTCACCCTCAATATTGAAAGTTGCTTGAATTGTATTGTGATCAATAGCTTGCAAACTTACCTGATTTTGTGGTAATAAAGCAGATGGCAACCAGAATAATTCACCTGCAAATCTACCAATACTAGAACGGTTAATATCAGGATTTTCTTCTTTGACTAATGGGATTAACCCCCAAATTTTAAACTCTACTTTTGCTGAATTATTATAATAATAATCTGCTCCTTTAATATTAAAAAATTTATTACCCATTACTGCTTGCCAAACAAATCCTTTAGCAGTTAAAATTTCTGTAGCTTGCATGGGTAATTTTTTATCTTTACTAGGTTGAAAATAACCTTGCATTTTTAACTTCACACCAGTTGCTAAGGGTGTTCCCAAAGTAATAGCGTGTAAGAAATAACGTTGTACTGGTTCTGGTAAGTTATTAATTACATCTTGGGTAAATGGCTGTTTTTCTGTTTTGGTATTTTCCAGATTTTGCCAAATTTGATTAATATTGTTTTGCAGCATATTTTTTTAATAACGAACTACAGAGACACAGAGTATACAGAAAAAAATATTAGTAAGCTTTGAGTGTTAAGGAAGTAAAAATAGTAAGGGTTTAGCAATGCTAAACCCCTACAGTATACTGACTGATTACAAATCAATTTCAGCTTTTAACACCGTTGCATCATTGCTATGTGACACCTTAAAACCGAGTCTTTCACATACTTTTTGCATTCCTAAATTATCAGCTAAGATATCAGCAGAAATAGAGGATATTTTCTCGTTTTTACCTACTTCTATTAATCTCTTGACTAACTCTGTACCTAAACCATTACATTGATAGCGATCGCTCACCAGCATAGCAAATTCTGCCCCATCATTACCATGTAATTTACTCAATCTTCCTACGGCTAAAATTTCCGTTGCTTGAGTTTCTGGGTTGTGATGTTCTGCGACTAATGCCATTTCTCGATCATAATCAATAAAACAAATTCTTGTCAGTCTTTCATGAGCTATTCTTTGACTTAATTTAACCATGTGAAAATACCGCAAATAAACACTTTCCTCTGATAGTGTTTTATGGAATTTTACCATTAATGGTTCATCTTCTGGACGGATCGGACGGATAGTAATTGGTGTACCATTTTTTAATGTCCAATCACTAACATATTGGTGAGGATAGGGACGAATTGCTAATTTTGGTAATTCCGTTTCTCCTACATCAGCAGAATGTAAAACTATTCTACCATCTAATGCTATTAAACCACCAGGATGATCAGGAGAGGGAGGAATAGCTAATAAAGGATTAATATCTATTTCTTTAATCGCTGGTTGTTCAACTACCAAATGACTAAATACTACTAACAATTCCTCCAAAGCTGCCATATCTATACTTTGTCTACCCCGCACTCCTTTTAAAGCTTTGTAGATTTTAGTTTGTTCCATCATTCGCCGTGCTAGGGTACTATTTAAAGGTGGTAAAGCAATGGCGCTATCTTGGAAAACCTCGACTAATTCTCCCCCAGCACCAAATAATAATACTGGTCCAAACTGCGGATCTAAACTACTACCAATTATCAATTCATAACCGCTAGTTTTGACCATCTGCTGCACGGTTACGCCTAAAAAATCTTCTAGTTTGGCTTTTTGTAATACCGAAGTTTCTATTAAATGATAAGCTCTTTTTACAGCTTCGGCATTTCGCAAATTTAACTGTACTCCCCCCACATCTGTTTTATGGGTAATGGTTTGAGAATACAATTTTAAAACCACGGGATAACCGATTTTCTCCGCACATTCTACTGCTTCTTCTGCACTCTTAGCAATACTTCCAGCGACAACTGGAATACCATAAGCAGCTAATATTTCTTTAGATTCAAACTCTGTTAAAATCGTTCTTCCTGCTTTTCTGGCATCGTTAATAATGGTTTCCACCAATGCACAATCACGGGTATTTATATCACATTCTAAACTTGGTAATACCGGAGTTTCATAAATACCCTTGAGGTTATAGCTATACTGCCACATATAGCTAAATATCCGCGCTGCTGTATCGGGATAAGCATAAGTAGGAATACCTTGACGGTTAAGAATTTGTTTTCCTTCCGCCACATCTTCCCCACCCATCCAACTAGCTAAAATTGGTTTATTCGCCATTTGGGAATAGGGTTTTAATTCCTCAGCAATTTTTGTTGGATCGGTCATAGCTTGGGGTGTTAAAATTACTAATAACCCATCACTATTAGGATCTTTAGCTGCAATTTCTAAAGCTTTTGTATAACGTTGAGGATCGGCATCTCCTAAAATATCAATCGGGTTATTATGACTCCATTGTGGTGGTAAAATTTCATTCAAAGAATTAATGACTTCTTGGGAAATTGGTGCGAGTTTGCCTTTACTTTCTATTAATGTATCGGTGGCTAAGACTCCAGGACCACCAGCATTAGTTAAAATTGTTAAATGTGGACCTTTGGGGCGCGGTTGTTTTGCTAATACTTCTGACATATCAAATAAATCAGAAATACTATCAACTCTTAATACTCCACATCTTCTAAATGCAGCATCTAAAACAGCATCACTTCCTGCTAATGAACCTGTATGAGAAGCGGCCGCTTTTGCTGCTGCTGCGGTACGACCGGCTTTAATAACAATTATCGGTTTTGTTAATGCTACTTCTCTCGCTGCGGATAGAAAAGAACGCGCATCACCGATGGATTCCATATAAATTACAATACTTTTTGTATTGGGGTCATCTCCCAAATAATAAATTAAGTCTCCCCAACCTATATCTAACATTGAACCGATAGAAACGAAGGCACTAAAACCAACGTTTTCCTGTAAACTCCAATCTAGAATTGATGTACATAAAGCACCGCTTTGACTGAGGAAACCTACGTTTCCTGGTTGTGCCATTTTACTAGCAAATGTGGCATTTAAACCGGAAATTGGACTCATAACTCCTAAACAGTTTGGTCCAATAATTCTAATTTTTCCTTTGTGTGCTATGTCGAGAATTTCTTTTTCTAAAGCTATTCCTTTTTCTCCTGCTTCTTTAAAACCAGCCGAGATAATTATTGCCCCTTTAATTCCAGCTTGCACACAATCAGTAATAATTTGTGGTACTGTAGGTGCAGGGGTAGCAATTACCGCTAAATCTATTTTTTCAGGAACATCAAAAATAGTAGGATAGGCTTTAATTCCTAATACACTATTGTGCTTAGGATTGATAGGAAAAACTGTTCCATTAAACGGATTTGTAATTAAATTCCAAAGTAAAGTTCTACCCACACTTCCAGGTTTTTCACTAGCACCAATAACAGCAACGGTTTGAGGTGCAAAAATCGCGTCTAAGGGGTTTAGTCTCTCAGTTTGTAAGATGTCGTAAGCTTTGTCTGGGTTTCGTGTGATAGATGCTTGCATAATTACTCCTTAATCAGTGATTTGTTATTAGTCATTAGTCATTGGTTATTAGTTCTTGATTAAAAGTTATACCAATTACCCATTACCCATTTTTCACTCTGAATTCATCCATGAATTGTTATTTTGTTCTAGAATTTGCATGATTTTTGAAAGTGCAGTGGTAATGCCTTTTTGTGCTGTTAGTGAAATGCGATCGCACAATTTAAAATTCTCTCCTGGGACTGTAATTAACCATGCTTTGGGAGAATTACCATAGAGAAATTGAGCTAGGGAAAGTAAGGTGCGCGGATCACTTGTATGGGGGTTAATAGTATTTGATTCATTGGGTAATAATGGTTGTACCTGTACTTCATGAGATTGGGAATTAATACAGGCATCTACAAAAATTGCTAACCGAGAATTTGCTAAAGGTTCAGCTAATTCAGGTGTTAGTTGGTGAATGGCAATTGATTCTACAGATGATAAACACCAATATTTTACAACTTTTGCTACCTGTTGTCCAATCGCATCATCACCTCGTAATTCGTTACCGTAACCAATCACTATTACAGGTTGCATAATTTTTTTATCTTGTGATATGGGAGTTAATTTTCCGAAACTAATACCGCTTCATTTTAATGATTATATAGGAATCCTATTTAATTTTTGATAGCTTGCGTGGCATAGCCATACAGGTCTGGATAAACACTGAAATCCTTCTTCCCTGTTACCTACCTCAACGAAAAATTTATAAATCAAATCCTATCCCTATACAAAAGATTCCCCCCTTCTTTCGTACAAAGGGGGGTTATAAAACAGGTATGATAGAAAAACTACAACATGTTAAAGATCAGACATTTTAATTAATCTCTTGTCCTTAACTTTAAATGTGATCGTGGAAAGTTCGTTTAATCACATCTAACTGTTGTTCACGGGTTAACTTAATAAAGTTCACCGCATATCCAGAAACTCGAATTGTTAGCTGAGGATATTTTTCAGGATGCTCCATTGCATCGAGCAGAGTTTCTTTATCCAAAACGTTGACATTAATGTGGTGTCCTTCATTGTGGAAATAAGCATCTAACATTCCACTGAGATTATTAATTTTATCTTTGGGAGTTTTACCTAAAGCATTGGGGACAATAGAGAAAGTGTACGAAATGCCATCTTGAGCGTGTTTATAGGGTAGTTTAGCCACAGATTCCAGAGATGCGATCGCACCTTTTTTATCTCTACCATGTAAAGGATTTGCACCAGGAGCAAAAGGTTCACCTGCTTTTCTACCATCAGGTGTATTACCTGTCATTTTGCCATAAACAACGTTGGAAGTAATAGTTAAAACTGATTGAGTTGGTACAGCTTGACGATAGGTTTTTTGTTGACGCAGTTTATCCATGAAAGTCTGAACAAGATTAACTGCAATTTCATCCACTTGATGATCATTATTGCCAAACTGAGGATAATCTCCCTCAATTTCATAATCTATTGCTAAACCATTCTCATCACGAATTGGTTTTACCTTGGCATATTTAATAGCAGATAAAGCATCAGCCACCACCGATAAACCTGCAATACCACAAGCTACTGTCCGATAAACATCACGATCATGTAACGCCATTTCCAGACGTTCATAACAATATTTATCGTGCATATAGTGGATCACATTCAGAGTGTTGACATACAACTTCGCCAACCAATCCATGATTTTGTCAAATTTTTCCATCACTTCTTCATAATCTAAATATTCTGAAGTAATGGGAACAAAACCAGTGGTTACAAGATGACCTGTTTTTTCATCTTTCGCACCATTAATGGCATATAACAAAGCCTTAGCTAAATTAGCACGAGCGCCAAAAAACTGCATTTGTTTACCAATTCGCATGGCGGAAACACAACAAGCTATGGCATAATCATCGCCATATTTAGGACGCATTAGGTCGTCATTTTCGTATTGAATCGAACTACTTTCAATGGAAACTTTAGTACAGAAGTGCTTAAAGTTCACAGGCAAATTTTCTGACCACAGGACAGTTAAATTGGGTTCTGGTGCGGCACCTAAATTATATAAAGTGTGGAGGAAACGGAAGCTAGTTTTTGTGACTAAAGAGCGTCCATCTTCTCCCATACCACCAACACATTCTGTCACCCAAGTTGGATCACCAGAGAATAATTGATTATATTCTGGGGCGCGTAAAAACCTCACCATTCGTAATTTGATGACAAAATGATCAATGATTTCTTGAATTTGAGATTCTGTTAATGTACCATTGTTTAAATCTCTCTCAAAGTAGATATCTAGGAAAGTAGAAACTCTTCCCAAAGACATGGCCGCACCATTTTGTTCTTTAACAGCACCTAAATAAGCAAAGTAAGTCCACTGTACAGCTTCTTTGCCATTTGCAGCCGGCAAACTAATATCAAAGCCGTAACTAGCTGCCATGACTTTGAGTTCTTCTAATGCACGAATTTGCTCAACAATTTCTTCATGGAGTCGAATAGTTGACTCTAGCATATCGTCTAATTCTATGGATTCTAACTGCTCTTTTTTATCGAGAATTAAACGATCAACTCCATACAATGCTACCCGACGATAATCACCAATAATTCTTCCCCGTCCATAGGCATCAGGTAATCCGGTAATAATACCAGAATGCCTTGCTAATTTCATCTGTTTAGTATAGCCATCAAAAACACCATCATTGTGAGTTTTGCGATATTTAGTAAATATCTCTTCTGTTTGGGGATCAAGTTGATAATTATAAGATTCCAAGGAGTTTTTTACCACCCGAATCCCACCAAAAGGCATAATTGCCCGTTTCAAGGGTTTATCAGTTTGTAAACCAACAATTTGCTCTAATGTAGGATCAATATAACCAGGCGCATGGGAAACAATATTTGATGGTACTTGAGTATCAGTATCTAAGATCCCTTTTTCCCGTTCTAACTTCATCAAATCACTAACTAAACCCCAAAGATTTTGAGTACGTTCAGTCGCATTGGCTAAAAAAGAATCATCGCCATCATAAGGTGTATAATTCTGCTGAATAAAATCACGAACATTAACTTCTTGATTCCATTTACCAACCACAAAATCTTGCCATTGTTCGCATAAATTAGAGCTAGACTTTTCTTGTTTTTGACGTTCTAGATTTGCAACCATAATTACCTCTTTGATAATTCAAAATTAAAAATGTGGGGGCAATATCCCCGACTTATGAACATGAGTGATAACTTATTGACATTGGCAAATAAGCAGTCGGGGATCTAGATTCTACTATTAATTAATGCCTCGATAAGCCTTGACGTACAAATCTTTTAAATCACTAATTAGGGGATAACGAGGGTTTGCCCCTGTACATTGATCATCAAAAGCTTGTTCTGCCATTGATTCTAATTTGTCATAGAAAGTTTGTTCATCTGCTTTGATTACGTCCTTAATACTGGGGGGAATTTCTACATCTTTTTTGAGTTTTTCCACAGCATTAATTAGCAATTCCACCTTCTCATCTTCAGTGCTACCTCCTAATCCTAAATAATCGGCAATTTTGGCATAACGCCATTTAGCATTGGGATATTCATACTGGGGAAAAATTGCTTGTTTGAAGGGGGCATCTGTGGCATTGTAGCGGATGACATGGGAAATCATCAGGGCATTTGCTAAACCGTGGGGGACGTGGAATGTAGCACCTAATTTGTGAGCTAGGGAGTGACAAATTCCCAGAAAAGCATTAGCAAAAGCCATACCAGCAATTGTCGCCGCATAGTGGACTTTTTCCCTAGCTTTAGCATCTTTCGCCCCATTTTTGTAAGCAGAAGGCAAGTATTTAAACAGTAGGCGAATTGCTTCTAAAGCCAAGCCCTTAGTATATTCAGAAGCACAGATAGAAACATAAGCCTCCAGTGCGTGAGTTAGTGCATCAATGCCACCATAAGCTGTGAGTGACTTGGGCATATTTAGCACTAATTCAGGGTCAACAATTGCCATATTAGGAGTTAGTGCATAATCGGCTAAGGGGTATTTTATGCCCGTGCGATCATCTGTCACAACTGCAAATGGTGTTACTTCTGAACCTGTTCCTGATGTGGTAGGAATTGCCACTAAAATGGCTTTGTTTCCTAATGTGGGCAATTCATATACCCGCTTGCGGATATCCATAAAACGCATCGCTAAACCATCAAATTCTGTTTCGGGATGTTCATACATTAACCAGATGACTTTAGCTGCATCCATTGGCGAACCACCACCAATGGCAACAATTACATCTGGATGAAAACTATTAATTTGGGCAAGACCTTTATTAATAGTTGTTAAGGTTGGATCAGGTTCAACATCATAAAAAACTTGGGTTTTAATGCCGATTTCTTCTAGGACATTGGTGACTTTTTCTGCTAGTCCTAGTTCAAATAATGGTTGATCGGTAATAATCAAAGCGCGGTGTTTATCTGCTAAGTCTCGGAGGGCAACGGGTAAACATCCATATTTAAAATAAACTTTGGGAGGGACGCGAAACCAAAGCATATTTTCCCGTCTTTCGGTGACGGTTTTAATATTGATGAGGTGACGGGGTCCAACATTATCACTCACAGAATTATTACCCCAACTGCCACAACCCAAGGTTAGGGATGGATCAAGACGGAAGTTATATAAGTCACCAATTGCCCCTTGAGATGATGGGGTGTTGACTAATACCCGACTGGTATGCAGTGTATTTTCAAATTGGGTAATGTGATCGCGGTTTTCCGGTGCAGTGTAAAGTACAGAAGTATGTCCCAGCCCGCCAAATTCAATCAATTTTTCCGCTTTATCAACTGCTTCTGAAAAAGTTTTTGCCCGATACATTGCTAAAATCGGGGAAAGTTTCTCATAGGATAATGCTTCTGTTGTCCCAATCTCTTCAACTTCAGCAATGATCAATTTAGATTCTTTCGCTTTTTCTACTCCAGCCATTTCTGCTAATTTGGCGACAGTTTGACCCACAACTTCTGGATTCAAACGACCATTAACTAAAATCAAATCTCTGACTTGATGCTTTTCCTGTTCATTCAATAAATAAGCACCACGAGTCACAAATTCTTCCTTAACACTTTCGTAAATATCATCTAAAACAATCACTGATTGTTCACTGGCACAAATCATGCCATTATCAAAAGTTTTGCTGATCAAAATTGAAGAAACTGCCATTTTGATATCAGCACTTGAGTCAATTAAAGCAGGAGTATTTCCTGAACCCACACCCAAGGAAGCATGACCAGAAGAATAAGCAGCCCGAACCATTCCCGGTCCACCTGTAGCCAGAATCAGGTTAATATCGGGATGCTGCATTAACTCTTGAGAAAGTTCCACTGTGGGTTCATCAATCCAACCAATAATTCCTGGAGGCGATCCCGCTTCAACAGCAGCTTCTAGGATAATTTGTGCCGCTTTAATTGTGCATTGTTTGGCGCGGGGGTGGGGTGAAAAAATAATCCCATTTCTGGTTTTAAGAGCTAATAAAGCTTTAAAAATAGCAGTAGAAGTTGGGTTGGTGGTAGGAACAATTCCGGCTAATATGCCTACAGGTTCAGCAATTCTTTGAATGCCAAATTGTTTATCATCTTCAATGATCCCACAGGTTTTTTCATTTTTATATTTGTTGTAAATATATTCGGAAGCAAAGTGATTTTTAATAACTTTATCTTCCAGAACACCCATTCTAGTTTCTTCTACAGCCATTTTGGCTAAAGGAATGCGAGCAGCATTGGCAGCACGAGCAGTTTCTTTGAAAATGTGATCTACCTGATCTTGGGTATATTCTGCATATTGAAATTGAGCAGCTTTAACTTGTTCAATTAAAACCTTGAGTTCTTGTAAATTGGTGACTGTAATATTCATAAAGGTATGGTATTTTTTTGGTATTTGAAGTTCAGATTGTTACAAATAAATTTAATTTATTGTACCTGAATACCGTGGACAATAAAAATCTCTTGCACTTTTTGAATTTGTTCAGGAGTAGGAGGTTGAGTATTTTCTAGCTCGTAGTGATATTTAAGCTGATGCCACTTGTATTCACCTAATTTGTGAAAAGGCAAAACTTCCAATTTTTCTATATTCGTTAATTTGGAAATAAACTCAGCTAATTTGGTAACATTTTCCAAATCATCAGTTAGGTTGGGAACTAAAACAAACCGAATCCATGTTGGTTTATTAATGTCTCGTAAATATTCAGCAAATCTTAATGTTGGTTCGACAGAAACTCCTGTTAAATGCAGGTACGTTTTCGGATCAAAAGATTTGATATCTAGTAAGACTAAATCCACAAATTCCAGTACAGGTTTAGATGCTGTTAAATCGGGAAATCCAGAAGTATCAAGAGCGGTATGAATTTGCAGTTCTTTACAGCGGCGAAAAATTTCTCTGACAAATTCTGGTTGTAGTAAAGGTTCACCACCGCTAATGGTAACGCCCCCACCAGAAAACTGCATATAAGACCGATATTTTTCAATTTCCGCAATTAATTCCTCTGGAGTGACAGTGATTCCACCTGCGGTATCTCGCGTGTCAGGATTGTGACAATAGAGACATCTAAGTAAACAGCCTTGTGTGAAAATAACGAACCGTATCCCTGGACCATCAACTGTGCCACAAGTTTCTACAGAGTGAATATGACCTGATATATGAGAAGACTGTGAAACGGTTTGAACGAACCTATTTGGACTTTCATAAATTGAAGTATTCATACACAAATCCTCGAATCTTGGTTCAAAGCAAACACTTCTCATTATACTTCTTGTTTTGGAGAAGCCAATGTCAGGATAAAAAGTGAGTATTCTCCTGAATTCTTAACTTTGATTTTCAAACTACCAGAAAAATTTGAGGAACTCGTGAGGAAACAGAACAACGGTAAAAACAAACTTATGTGAACAGGATATTTATTTTCTGACTTATTCGTTATATTATTGATTCCGATACTTTCATAAAATCCATAAAAAATTGATATCAGTTGTGAGGCTGTTTTATGCCTGAAGTCAATTTTCAACAGCCAGTTGATAGTGCTGCTACTCTTGTAGAGGAATACGCAGTGGGAAAACGAGACTTTGAAAAAGCAGAATTAAGTGATGCTAATCTGCAAGGTGTAGATTTAAAAGGGTGTGATCTTAGCTATGCTGATTTAAGTAAAGCTAACCTCAGTCGTGCTAATCTGCGTGGATGTGATTTAAGTTTTGCTAATTTGAGTCAAGCAAATCTACAAAATGCAGATTTGCGGGGTGCAATGTTGTTTTCTGTGGATTTGCGTCAAGCAGATTTACAAGGAACTCATTTAGAAAAAGCAGATTGCGATCATAATACCCATTTTCCCCCAAATTTTGATGCTATTGCCGCAGGGGTAAAAATGAGCAATTAATTGTCAAAACACTGAGGCGGCTACATCAGCCGCTTATTTTTTATAATAAAACAAATATTCAACAAATACCTAAACTATTTATCAAATCTTTGCTAGAAACCGGATTTTTAGATGAAATGATTATTGCTATTCATCCCCTGATTTTGGGTGATGGTATTCCTTTATTCCTAAATAGTAACAACATCAATAAAACCCTACATCTCAGAAATATTAAAACTTATGATTCGGGATTATTACAAGTTTATTACGATGTTCAATCAACAATATATAAGCGATTTCTTTGAGAAGTCGGGTATCTATAATATAAAAACTTCTTTTTGCCTCTTGCCTCCTGCCCCCTGCCTTCTTTAATCCCGACAAATTTGATTTACCACATTCCCATCTTTATTCACCAATTCTATCAATAAAGGCATTTGTCCCACCGCATGAGTAGAACAACTCAAACAAGGATCAAAAGCCCGAATACCAGCCTCTACCCGGTTTAACATTCCCTGTTGAATATCACTACCATTGACAAAATGACGGGCAATTTGGGCAACTGTACGATTCATTGCTAAATTATTTTGACCAGTAGCAATAATCAAATTTACCTTTGCCATCAAACCATTTTCATCAACTTTATAATGATGGAATAAAGTCCCCCTTGGTGCTTCACTGACACCCACAGCTTCTAATTGATTAATACCAGCTTCCGCCCGCAAACGAGTTGATAAAATATCTGGGTCATCCAGTAAAATTTCAATGTGTTCAATACAAGCCAAAATTTCAATTAACCGTGCATAGTGATAAAAGAAAGAAGATTTAACAGTACCAGTTCCATGACTGCGAAATTCTTTTAATTCTTTATCTGCTAACGGTGTACCAATGTGGCTACAAACATTCAACCTTGCCAATGGTCCAACGCGATACATTCCACTATCTAAATGGCAATGATCGCTTGTATCAGGATAACCTAAAGGACGATAGTAAGGAGATTTTAAATAAGAATCAGCTTGCACAGCTTCACCGATAAATTCAGGATAATTAGCAGCATCTAATTTATCAGCAACAATATTTCCTGCACTATCAACAAAGCGGATATGTCCATCGTATGTTTCCCATAGACCATCAGGAGTCACTAAACCCATAAATAAACTAGGAAAATTACCAAAAGTTTGCGCTTCTTTTTCGTAATCTTTTAGTAAACCTTTAAATAAATCTATGGCATTTAAAACCGTGGTTTTTGCTTCAGGAATGCGGTTTTGAATATGAGTGCGATTTTCTTGGGTTAAAGGATCACTGACACCACCAGGAACTGCCCAAGAAGGATGGACTTTTTTACCTCCTAATAGTTCAATAATTTCCTGTCCAAATTGCCGTAAACGAATACCACCTCTAGCTAATTCTGGGTCGGCTGCTATCAAACCAAACACATTTCTGTTTGCTGGTTCGCTGTCCATTCCTAATAATAAATCTGGGGCGCTAAGGTGAAAGAAACTCAAAGCATGAGATTGGACAATTTGCCCTAAATTCATTAACCTGCGTAATTTTGTCGCGGCTTTGGGGATAGTGACAGCCAGTATTTGATCACCTGTTTTTGCTGATGCCAATAAATGACTTACTGGACAAATACCGCAAATTCTTGCAGTAATTCCAGGCATTTCTGGGAAAGGACGACCCACACAAAACTTTTCAAAACCGCGAAATTCTGTCACATGAAACCGCGCATCATTTACTTGACCGTCATCGTCTAAATAAATACTAATTTTGGCGTGGCCTTCTATTCTCGTAACCGGATCAATAACGATTTTTTTCATATTATTTGGGAATTGGGAATTGGGAATTGGGAATTGGGAATTGGGAATTGGGAATTGGGAATTGGGAATTGGGAATTGGGAATTGGGAATTGGGAATAAATAATTATCTATTCACTGTCACCAGTCACCAGTCACCAGTCACCAGTCACCAGTCCCCAGTCCCCAGTCCCCAGTCACCAATCACCTAGAGATCATAAACCCTAGCTTCTTCGGTTTCTGGAAACTCCTCACAGTATTCTTCAAAAGCTGTTTTTAAAGGTTTCATTGCCCGTTGGTGGGCTATTTCCGCTTGTATTTCTTCTACCACATCCCAAGCGGCTGCACATTCGGGGGAATTAATTCCTTTTTCTGAACAAACAAGACGAGCTTTTCTAATTTCATCTTGTAATTCTTGTTCTAACAAAATTGCATGGGGTTTTTCTAAAGCACTGCTGCCAGCTAAGATGTCAGTTAATGAGATTATTCCTATTAATTCGCCACTAATTACCGGCGCACGATGTAAACGATAATTAGCAAATAATCTGGCTACATATTCTAAACCTAGTTCGGGATTGACGACAATACAAGGTTTAGTCATAATCTCATAAACACGGATTTTATTTGTATCTTTCCCGTAGGCTATGACTTTATAAACAATGTCGCTTTCAGTTACAATTCCATAAGCATCTTGATCATGACGACGATCTACAATTAACGCCCTCCAGTCTCTAGCTTTCATTAAATCAATTGCTTCTTTAGCTGTAGCAGAACCGCGAATCATTGCTACATCTTTTGTCATTACATCTGCTGCTTTTAACATAATTCACCTCTTAAAAAATAGGGACTGGTGATTGGTGATTGGTGATTGGTGATTGGGTAATTAATTTGATGTTTACCTATCAACTATCAACTATCAACTATTAGCCAAATTTAATCATTTCCCGTCCTTCCATTACTGGTAATTCTCCTTTTAATAATGGTTCAAGTGCCGCACGAATGCGAGGGGCTGAAGGAGGACAACCGGGTAAATAAATATCAACTGGTACTATGTAATGAACGGGTACAACTTTATCAATTAAGGGTGGAACAATACCAGGTGAATGGGGTATTTGTTGATTAACATCTGCACCTTCAATATAAGCTAATTGCAGACTCACATCTGCATTTCCTGTTGGGTTACGCATAGCGGTTACATTTCCAGTAACAGCGCAATCTCCAAAGGAAATAATTGTTTTGGTGCGTTTCCTAATTTTGTGGATCAATTCTAAATGTTCTTCGTTAGCGATCGCCCCTTCTACTAATACCACATCCACACCTTCGGGATATTCTTTAATATCAGCAATGGGACTATAAACTACATCAACTTGGGCGGCTAAATCTATTAACCATTCATCCAAATCTAAAAAGGACATATGACATCCAGAACATCCACCTAACCATACTGTTGCTAATTTTATTTTATCCATCTTTGTACCTTTTTATTTTTTATTTGTTACTTGTAAGTAATATTTTCCATTCTTTCACAACATTAATTGGAACTGAAATATCAATAGACTTCGCACCAGGTAAAGGTATTGCCAAATTTAAAGGTTCGGTCGGTAATTGGGGCAATATTTCAGTGAAATTATATTGACCAATTGTGGGCGCTGGTGCTTCATCTAAAAATATATCAGGAGCGTTCCAAATTTGACCAGTTTTTGAGGTAATTCTTAACGGTTGGGGGTGAATTAATTCCGCAGAACCAGGAAAACCAACTAAGCGCAAATTAATATTAGATGTTTGCCCAGAGTAAACTTGTTTAAACAAAACAACTTGCCAAACTTTACCTAAGTGATCATCTAATTTTGTTTGTGAGCGATAAAGAACTTCTCCTGGAGTTTCTTCTATTTGCGTAACAACAGCAATTGCAGTCTGGAAGGTGAAACTTCCTAAACCCAGGAATATCAATGTTGTCAATATCCCCAGGAATAGCAACCGTAAAAAGATGTTGCCAATACGGTTTAACATTGGTTTTACCTCCTGGTAATTGGTAGGAAATATTCCCCGATACCCAACCTTCTAAACATTCCATTGTTTTTTCTCTCTGGCAGTGACTAAAAATTCAATTTTGCCTCGATCATGTACCATTTCTCCCACACTAGAACCTTGATAGAACAGCGCACCTGTAGGACAGGCATTTACACACTTACCACAAGAAGTACAAGTTTGAGAAGTTCCCCAAGGCTGATTTAAATCAGTAATTACGTGAGATTTTGATCCTCTACCTGCCATGTCCCAAGTATGTGCGCCTTCAATTTCATCACACACACGAACACAGCGAGTACAAAGCACACAACGATTATGATCTATGCCAAATCTATCATGAGAAGTATCAACAGAACGTTTAGGATTTTGATATTCTAAACGTACATGATCCATGCCCATTTCTATGGCTAAATCTTGTAATTCACAATTGCCATTAGCAACACAAACAGAACAAATATGATTACCTTCGGCAAATAACATTTCGATAATTGTCCGGCGGTATTTTTGGAGGCGATCGCTATTTGTATTCACCTCCATTCCTTCAGAAACTTTGGTAACACAAGCTGGTAAAAGTCTATTCATACCAGCAATTTCTACCAAACACAAACGACAAGCACCCACATCTCCCACACCTTCTAAATGGCAAAGTGTAGGAATATGTATACCCGCTTCCTGTGCTGCTTCTAGTAAGGTTTCATCCTCACGGGCGCTAATCATTTGCCCGTTAATTGTTAATGTTTTTACTGTCATACGAATTTTAGATTTTGCAATTAGTAACTATCAATTGTCAATTGTCAATTATCAATTATCAAAGCTAAATACTCATCTCGAAAATATCGCAAAGTGCTAAAAACTGGATTTGGTGCAGACTGTCCTAAACCACATAAACTGGTATATTTCACCATGTCACACAATTCTTCTAATAATTGCAAATCAGCTTGTGCAGCTTTACCATCACCAATCTTCACTAATAAATCATGAAGTTGCACAGTTCCCACCCTACAAGGAATACATTTTCCACAGGATTCATCCATACAAAATTCCATGAAAAATCTCGCCACATCTACCATATTTGTGGTTTGATCCATGACAATCATCCCACCAGATCCCATCATTGATCCCAAAGCAGTCAATGATTCATAATCTACAGGTGTAGCAAATTTTGACGCAGGTATACATCCCCCGGAAGGTCCTCCAGTTTGTACTGCTTTAGCAATACCACCATCAGGAACACCACCACCCATTTCTTGAACAATTTCTTCTAAAGTTGTCCCCATAGGTACTTCTATTAACCCTGTATTGCGGATTTTTCCAGCTAGTGCAAAAACCTTTGTCCCTTTACTTTTTTCTGTGCCAATACTCGCAAACCATTCCGCACCATTTCTCATAATTGGTGCAATATTCGCAAAGGTTTCTACATTATTAATTAAGGTGGGATAACCCCATAAACCAGATTCCGCCGGATAAGGTGGCCGGGGGTGAGGAACACCACGTTTACCTTCAATAGAAGCCATTAATGCTGTTTCTTCACCACAAACATACGCACCTGCACCAATACGAATTTCTATTTTAAAATCAAAGGGTGATTCAAATATTTGTGACCCTAAAAGTCCTAATCTTTGGGCTTGGCGAATAGCAGTTTCTAATCTTTTAATAGCGGTGGGATATTCTGCCCTCACATAAATATAACCTTGACTTGCCCCCACAGCATAAGCAGCGATCGCCATTCCTTCTAATACTCGATGAGGATCACTTTCTAATACACTCCTGTCCATAAATGCACCCGGATCACCTTCATCCGCGTTGCAAATAACAAACTTTTTCTCACCTTGAGATTTTGCCACTGTCGCCCATTTTAAACCTGTGGGATAACCAGCACCTCCCCTTCCTCTTAACCCACTTTTAGTAATAGTTTCTACTACTTCAGTAGGTTTCATTTCTCTTAGCACTTGGTAAAGGGCTTGATAACCATTTTCCACAATGTAAGATTGAATCCTATCCGGGTCAACTTTACCACTATTTTCTAACACAATGGGCAATTGTTTAGTAAAAAATGGTTGGCTCAAATCTTGCTGTTTTAAATCTGTTTCCTTACCCTGTACAGCCTCAATCACTTTTGCTGCATCCTCTGGGGTAACTTGTTCATAAAGTTTCGTTTCTTTGTTGTTTTCTTGATCCACCTGAACTAAAGGACCTTGACAACAAAGCCGCATACAACCCACACCAGAAACATGAATTTCATCCTCTAAACACGCAGCTTTTACAGATTTTTCTAAGTTATCTTTCACCATTTGAGAACCAGAAGACAAACAACCCGCAGCAGTACAACAACGAATCTGTACAGGTTTCGCCTGAGAACGTTCTATTCTGGCAATTTCTAATAATTCATTTAGTTCCATTCTGCCATTCTCCCACTTTTTCACAAACTGTTTCTGAAGTTTGATTTCCTAAAACAGCACCATCAAAAACTACCGCCGGTGCAATACCACAAGCACCTAAACATCTTGCAGTTAACAGGGAAATTTCCCCATCAGGTGTTGTATCTCCAGCTTTAATTTTGGTGGTATTTTCTAAACTTGTTAAAATCTCCTGTGCGCCTTTTACATAACAAGCAGTACCTGTACAAACTACACAATTATGTTTACCTTTGGGCGCAAGGGAAAATAAATGATAGAAAGTTGCTACCCCATAAACCCGACTGGGTGGTAATTTTAATTGGTGGGCAATGTACAACAATAAATCTAGTTCTAAATAACCGAATAATTCTGAAGCCCGATGGAGAATTTCAATCAGTGCATCTTGTTGATATTGATGCCGTTTGATAGTTGCGTCCAACATTTTCAAACGTTTATCTCCACTCGGATGATTCTTAGGAGGTGAATCTGTAGTTTTCATAAGTATTGATAATTGTTGATTGATTGGTAATTGGTAATTGGTAATTGGTAATATTTAAAAATCTTCCCTATTCCCTATTCCCTATTCCCTATTCCCTATTCCCTATTCCCTCAAAATGTATAATATACACAGAACAAGGTGCATGATGTAAAACATAATTACTAACACTACCGATTAAAAATTCGGTGATTCCAGACAGTCCACGTCGTCCAATCACAATCAAATCCGCATTCCATTCTTTGGCAAAGTTACAAATTACTTTACCCGGACTACCAACATTTTGCGAAAATTCAGTATTAATGTTCTCAGAATTTGCTTGGGCGCAGAATTTTTGTAACATTTCCAAACCCTCGTCTTTACGCACTTCCAGCTTTTGCAAGTACCTTTTCATGCTGTCATCACCCCAGCCTGGATAGTAATCCATCTGAGAAATAACCATTACATCATGAATGCCGTCTTCATCAGGTGATAAAACGTGCAATAGCATTAATTTGGCTGATGTTAACCTTGCTAAAGACAGGGCTTGTTCAAAAACTTGCTTTCCCATGTCCGAGCGATCCAATGCAACTAAAATTTTGTTAAACATCGCTACCCCCATCTTAGCTCGCCAATTATTGAAAATAGCTCTTTCTGCTTTCTAGATTCTTGGTTAGTCAAAATATGTTTATTTCATTTGGATTTCTTGACACTAATCTTCACAATTCGTTAATTTTTCACACCTGCCCTGTGACTTGGTTTTACACTTATGCTTATAGGCAAACAATTTGAGGAACTTGTGAGGATAGATTATAGGACTTACGCAAGATATGACTAAAAACCTTATTCTTGCGTAGGGGTAATTCATGAATTACCCCTACTTTCGTTCCCTTTTGCGTAAGTCCTGGATTATTGGTAATTCAGTCAGTATTCATCTGAGAAATTGGTTAATTACAGCAGGAGTCAGGAGTAAAACTGGCTTTGTGTATAGGTTTTAATTTAGATTCTGTACCGTATGGCTAACGCCACGCTACTCTATCGGCTGACTCTCACGGCGAAGCCTCATTGATCTGCAATCTGCTGTATCCAATAGGTATGTTTGGCGTAAGCCTGAAAAAGCTGACTACTGAGGGCTGTTAGCTGAATGCTTACTGATAATCAAAGCAATTTACAGGCTAGTATTTATATTTAATTTATATTTAATTTATATTTAATTTATATTTAATTTATATTTAATTTATATTTAATTTATATTTAATTTATATTTCATCATCTACTGATTTATCAATTATTCTGACTTGTTACCACCGAATTATTACAGAATATATATTTTCAGCTTGATATAAATTTATATTTCTACATCAATGTTACTATGTTACTATTTAATGTATAGAGTTAAACTTGTTTAAATTATATCTAGGAAAACATAATTTAATATTAAGTTGTTTTCCACTATTACCAGCTTTTAAAGCTACTAGATTAGGGAAGCTTTTAATATGAAGATTTTAGTGATCGAGGATGACCAGTTAAATGCCTATGCACTTACCACCTTTCTCACTGAGCAAAATTATGCAGTAGAAGTGGCCAATGATGGTGATGCAGGCTGGGATTTAGTCGAAACTTACGACTATGATTTAATTCTTTTAGATGTTATACTACCCAAAATGGATGGTATTAGTTTATGTAAGAAAATCCGCTCTAGTGGTCGGCAAGTACCGATTTTATTATTAACAGGATGTGATAGCTCTCACGATAAAGCCATTGGCTTAGATGCAGGTGCTGATGATTATGTAGTTAAACCTTTCAATCAAGAAGAACTTATAGCTCGTGTTAGGGCATTATTAAGACGGGGAAGCATCGCTTCACAACCTGTATTAGAATGGGGTAACTTAAGATTAGATCCCAGTAGTTGTGAAGTAATATATCAGCAGAATCTCCTCTCACTCACACCAAAAGAGTATGCTTTGTTAGAACTCTTGATGCGAAATAATCGCCGAGTCTTTAGCTGTGGCATGATTTTAGAGCATCTTTGGTCCTATGAAGACACACCGGGAGAAGAAGCCGTTCGCACCCACATTAAAGGTTTACGTATGAAGCTAAAATCAGTGGGAGCGCCTCACGATTTAGTAGAAACAGTATATGGTATTGGTTATCGTCTTAAACCCCAGGAAGATGAAGGAAAGCAATTAGGAAACAGGGGAAATAAAAAGACCAAAGAAACAGGAGAAACAGGGGTATTAAAGGATCAGAAAAGCAATTTAAAATCTCAGCAAACTCTGACAGCTATTGGGGCAATTTGGCAGCGATTTCGTGGACGGGTAGAGGAACAAGTTACTATCATAGAACAGGCAGTACAACAAATTGTAAATTCAAGCTTAAACTCAAGCTTAAACTCAGAAGTGCAAACTGAAAATTCATCACTTGCGCTATCACAGGCTATTAAAGAAGCCCACACTTTAGCGGGATCTTTAGGCACTTTTGGTTTACCTAATGGTTCAGAATTAGCGAGAAAAATTGAGAAATTACTCAAATCTGGTAAAACCCTAACTACAAGTGATACAACCAATCTCAAAAATTGGGTTAAATTACTCCGTCAAGAAATTGATAGCAAAAATCAGGAAAATCTACCCTGCCATAATAATAACCATAAACATTCTTTAAATTTACCACAACCATTAGACCAAACAACCACTAAAGCCAAAATATTAGTCGTAGATGATGACCCACAAATTTTAGCATTATTACAAACATTACTTACACCTTGGGGAATGGAAATTATTCCACTTAATTATACCCTGCATTTTTGGCAAACTTGGCAAAGCGTCCAGCCAGATATGCTAATTTTAGATATAGAAATGCCTGGTACAAATGGGATTGAATTATGTCAAATGATTCGCAATGATCCCCAAGGTAGTGAACTACCAATTTTATTTCTTACTGTCCATAACGATGTCGAAATAGTGAATCAAGTTTTTAGCGCAGGTGCTGATGATTTTGTCAGCAAACCCATCATAGAATCGGAGCTAGTTAACCGCATTATTAACAGATTAGAACGGGTGAAACTGTTAAGAAGAATGGCGCAAAATCGAAACAAGCAAGTTAATAACCTAGAAAATCAAAGTAGATTTATTCAGGAAAGTTATCACAATTTAGTAGAAGTTTATCCAGAAGCAATTTTGATTGTCAGTGCAGATAAATTTGTCTTTGTCAACAGTGCCACAGTGAAACTTTTTGGTGTTACATCAACAGCAGAATTATTAGGTAAGAAATTTATTGACTTTGTACATCCCGATTTTCACAGGGAAATGAACAAAGAACTGCAAAATATCCAAATCAATAAACAATCAATTTCCTTGCATGAAGTTAAGTTTGTCAGATTAGACGGTAGGAAAATTCATGTAGAAATAGTGGTTGCTTCTCTCACCTACCAAGGTCAATCAGCAGCCCAAATATTTGCTCGTGATATTACTCAACGCAAGCAAACAGAATTAGCACTGCACAAAGCTAAAGACGAACTAGAATTAAGAGTAGCAGAACGTACAGCCGAGTTAATTACTGTTAATCACCAATTACAATCACAACTCGATGAAAGACGACGGACACAGGAAGCCCTGCGAATTTCTCAAACTCGATTTGAAGGCATTTTAAGTATAGCTGATGATGCCATTATTTCTATTGATAGTAATCAAAAAATTACTTTATTTAATCAAGGTGCAGAAAAGATTTTTGGCTACTCTGCTCAAGAAGTGCTAGGAGAAAAACTAGATTTACTCTTACCTATGCGCTTTGCTGAACAACATCGCCATCATGTATCTGATTTTGGTAAATCTTCAGGTTCTGCTCGCAGAATGGGAGAAAGAAGAGAAATATTTGGTTGCCGCAAAGATGGTACTGAATTTCCCGCAGAAGCTTCTATTTCTAAATTAGAAGTGGGTGAAGAATGTGTTTACACAGTAATATTGCGAGATATAACTGAACGTAGACAAGTGGAAAAAATGAAAGATGAATTTGTCTCTGTTGTTAGTCATGAATTGCGTACTCCCCTAACATCAATTCACGGATCTTTAGGAATGTTAGCTAGTGGTTTATTACCAACAGATTCAGAACAGGGTAAACGCTTGTTGCAAATAGCCACTGATAGCACCGAGCGTTTAGTAAGATTAATTAATGACATTCTCGACATTGAGCGCATCGAGTCGGGTAAAGTCAAAATGGAACGGGAAACTTGTAATTCAGAAGATTTAATTAACTCGGCTGTGAATATTATGCAGCCTCTAGCCAATAAAGCTGGGGTAAAATTATCTATTTCTAGTGTATCTGTAAAACTCTGGGCTGATCCGGATCGGATCATTCAAACTTTAACAAATTTGTTGAGTAATGCGATTAAATTTTCCACATCTGGGGCTACAGTTTCCTTGCTGACAGAATTAAAAGAAAATGAGGTGCTGGTGACAGTTACAGATACTGGACGGGGAATACCATCTGATAAGTTAGATAGTATTTTTGAACGATTTCAACAAGTTGATTCTTCAGATTCACGCAACCACGATGGTACTGGTTTAGGGTTAGCGATTTGTAAGAGTATTGTACAGCAGCACGGCGGACAAATCTGGGTAAAAAGTTTGTTAAACAAAGGTAGTAGTTTTTATTTTACATTGCCAATTGGCCAGATTGATCAAACACTTGAATTAGAAAATTTAGCCACTGAAGAAACTGAAGAAATTATCATTAATAATCAGCATTCTCCTTTGGTTTTAGTTTGTGATGATGATGCGGTAATTCGTAGTGAATTAAAAAACTTATTGGAACAAGGGGGATATCGGGTAATTACAGTAGATAGTGGTGAAGAGGCGATCGCTCAAGCCGTTGCTCAACATCCCGATGTCATTGTATTAGACTTAGTCATGCCCGGTATGAATGGCTGGGAAACAATGGCACTATTAAAGAAACGTCCAGATACTCAGGATATACCAATTGTGATTTGTAGTGTCTACAAACCCAATAAAAATAATCAACCCAGTGCTAATTTTGTTGATTGGTTAAGCAAGCCAGTAGAGGAAAATTCCCTGTTAAATTCCTTGAGAAAAGTTGTATCTGAACCTTCTCGCAAAGTTAAGATTTTAATTGTTGAAGATGATCATGATTTGGCAGATTTATTAGCAACTTTGTTTGCTAGACATGATATTGAAACTTTCCTGGCTAAAACTGGTAGAGAAGCTATTCATCTCAGTCAAAAGGTAAATCCTGATTTACTAATTCTTGATTTAATCTTGCCAGAGAGTGATGGTTTTACAGTTGTAGATTGGTTAAAACAACATAATCAACTTTTTAGTATTCCCGTAGTTGTTTATTCTGCTAAGGATTTGGATGATTCGGAACGCCATCGACTAAAATTAGGACATACAGAATTTTTGACTAAAGGAAGAGTTACTACCCAAGAATTTGAACAACGGGTGATGGATCTGCTACAAAGAATTACCCATAATCATTAGTCAAGAGTCAGATCGGGAAAATGATGTTACAATCAACATCAGTATCTCACATTCCCAATCTAAAATCTAAAATCTAAAATCTAAAATCCAAAATTTATCAGGGGATAGAAATTATGAACAAAAAGCGAATTTTAGTAGTTGATAATGAGCAGTATATTCAAGAAGTAGCCAAAATTTGTTTAGAAACTGTTGCAGGTTGGGAAGTGCTGACAGCTAGTTCTGGGAAAGAGGGAATAGTACAAGCAGAAAATCATCAACCAGATGCTATTTTACTAGATGTCATGATGCCAGATATGGATGGAATTGCTGCTTTTGCAAATTTACAAGCAAATCCAAATACAAAAGAAATTCCTGTGATTTTGTTAACTGCCAAAATTCAAGCCGCTGATCGTCGTCGCTATGCTCAGTTAGGTATGAAAAGTGCGATCGCCAAACCATTTAATCCTCTAGAATTAGCCAGTCAAGTAGCATCTGCCTTGGGTTGGAATTTGGAAAATTAAAACAATTAATTATATCAACTATTGATTTACTCTTATTTCCTTAGCTGAATCTTAACTATAAGTGTTTTCAATCAGAGACTAAGTGAAATAATTGAATTTAATTGAGGAATGAACTTAGGGGAGGTTTTTAACATTGAATGAAACAATTATCAATTATCAATTGTCAATTATCAATTAATAACGACATTGCGTGTAAATGCAATTCCTTTTCCTCAACAGGTGAAAGATAATATTTAAACCATTGACTCGCTAATCTTCCTACTTCCTCCATAGCACCAGGTTCGCTAAACTTGTGACTAGCTTCAGGAATAATTTCTAATTGTTTATGCTGAGTGGGAATTTCTACTATTGCATCCTCATTCATGGCAATTATCGCACAATCATTACCACCAACAATCAACAAAGTTGGAGTTTGTACATAACCAAGACTTTCAATTACCAAATCAGTATAACCACTACGGCAAACAATCGCCCCCACATTCATCGGACGAGCTAATGCAGCTAAAAATGCTGCCCCACTACCTCTATTTACACCAAAGTAACCAACTTTTAAATCACGAGTCAGGGTATTTTCAAACAACCAGTCTGTGACGGTAATTAACCGCGAAGCCAGAAAACTAATATCATAACGTAAATGTTGAGTACGCTGATCAATTGCATCTTCTTCTTCCGTCAATAAATCTATTAATATAGTTGCCAATCCTTCTTGCTGACGCAACAAATGAGCTAAATAATGATTGCGGCTACTATAGCGACTACTGCCACTACAATGAGCAAATACAACAATTCCCTGAGCTTCTGGCGGTACAACTAATTCTCCTTTGAGTCTTAGTAGTCCTACCTCAATAGTAACTATTTGCTCTAAAACATTCCCAGATTCTTGAGCTTTCATTGGTTTAACCTTTTAAGTGATTGGTGATTGGTAATTGGTAATTGGTGATTGGTGATTGGTGATTGGTGATTGGTAAAATCTAAAATCGTAAGTATTCAGCTATCAGTAATCAATAATCAGCTGATAATGGCAGAAACAAAGATTTAGCAGCATTAATTGAGGAAGTTTACACTCTGTAAATCTAAAATTTCTCTCACTTCCTCATCAGTAGTTTGGGAAAAGTCTTCATACCATAATCCAATCGCAGAGAGGATTCCTGGAATTTGCAAACACACTATTTCATCTACTTCTGACTGCAATTCTTTATAAGTGCTTGTCGGTGCAACTGGTATAGCAACAACTATTTTTTTAGGTTGTTGTTGTTGAAGAATCGCAATAGCAGCACGCATAGTTGAACCAGTAGCAATACCGTCATCTATCAAAATCACAGTTTTATTTTCGACGTTTAGAGGTGGAGCATCCCCGCGATAAGTGCGATCGCGCCGCTGTAATTCTTGCAACTCCTCAGCCGCAACTGCCTGAATCGCTTCTTTATCTATTCCCAACGTATTTATCACATCAGAATTTAGTACCCCTATTCCCCCAGAAGCGATCGCCCCCATTGCCAATTCTTTATGACCAGGTACACCCAATTTTCTCACTATACAAACATCTAAAGGTGCATTTAAAGCTTTCGCTACTTCAAACGCCACTGGCACACCCCCACGCGGTAAAGCTAACACCAACAAGTTTTCTTCGTTAGCATAAGCGGTCAAATTTTGCGCTAACATTTTTCCTGCTTCTTTACGGTTGCGAAATCTTAACACCATCACCATCACCTCCTGATACTGATTTTGGATTTCGGATTTTAGCTGCAAGGATTTTGCATGGGTAACTGATAATTGGTGATTGGTAATCAATCTTTTCCCCTAAGTATTACCTATGATTTTTGTAAATCTTCGTAACAGACAGAAAACTTTTAAATTTGTGATCCTTGTTGCACTGTTAAAGATACAGCCTATTTTCTTATAAAATCTCGAATCAGTTCATTCCTAATTCCTGATTTAAAAATTCTGATCCTGACTCCTGGCTCCTGACTCCCGACTCCTGAATTCTTACAACAAGTTTACAATATTGATACTCAGCGAGTTGATGATTTATTATTCCTGCATATTTCCCAAAAATTGATTAACATGGCCAATATAGCCGAAGTTATATCAGATAAAAACCACAATAGGTATAGATTTAAAATACTCCCCAAGGAAGACTAACTATGTTTCACAAAATTTTAGTTGCTCTCGACAACTCAGAAAGAAGTCAGTATATTTTTGATCAAGCTCTATTTTTGGCTCAGGCAAGTGAGGCAGAAATGATGTTGCTTCACGTTCTATCCCCCTTAGAAGATCCTTACATCAATCCCATATTTTTGCAACCAGAAACAATTTATCCTACCTTGCATACTGAAACTATTAATCAATATATGCAAGCTTGGGATAAACTAAAACAAGATAGACTAGATTGGATGCGATCGCTAACTCAAACGGCAATTAAGGCAGGTGTCAAAACTGAATTTACCCAAACAGTAGGTGATGCAGGCCGAGTGATCTGTGAATTAGCTTTAAGTTGGCCAGCTGACTTAATTATAGTCGGTCGCAGGGGACGTACTGGCATCAGTGAAGTTTTATTAGGCAGCGTCAGCAACTACGTTTTACATCATGCTTATTGCTCTGTTCTCACCATACAAGGCCTCACGCCTCTTACCATAGAAAACACCGAAAATACAAAAGTAACTTCCACCTGAAATGATCACAATTTTTTAATATTTTTTTAATATTTGTCCCTGTGCCAACAGGGATCTTGAAATACTCCCAAATTCTGGGTTATCACTTCAATATCAGCCATAAGTCCAAATACACCAGTGCAGGTAAATGAACTACAGAATTTTAGAAAATTTCCCTTCAAAATCCAGTATCAAGCCTGGTTTACTCCTGACTACTTACTGCACAGACATTCCGCCCAAACTTCTCTACTGACTCATGAATTCTGCTGTAAGTTAAGTTTATTTGCAAATCTTCTCTTGAGAGAGTTTCTTGCTAAGTTTACTACAAAGGTTATGAACTTAGCAGCGACTATACTAGATAATAGCAATTTATCAAAGACATCCCAATTTAAAATCTTGAGGCATCAATGAATTTTACTAATGTTCACAAAAAAACAAACGAATATAAAGAACTTAAAGAAAAACCACATTGGCAAGGACCAACTGCAATCAAAACAACTGTCAAAGGTCGAGATATCAAGCCACAAGAGGCTATTAACGATATGAGCATTGGTGATGATCTTAATCGCGGTAGAGTAGCCATTTTTATTGATGGTTTAAGCTTATTTCACTGTGCCTTGCAACTAGGCATTGAAATTGACTATGTTAAATTACTTTGTCGTTTAACTCAAACCTCTAGGCTTTTACGGGCTTTCTTTTATACTGGTGTTGATGCCAGCAAAGAAAAGCAACAGGGGTTTCTGTTGTGGATGCGTCGCAATGGCTATCGTGTAGTCACCAAAGATATACTTGCAGTTTCCGAGAATGGTAAAAAACCCAATCTCAATGTGGAAATTGCTGTGGATATGATTACTCTAGCTCCCTACTACGATACTGCTGTGTTAGTCAGTGGAGATGGAGATTTAGCCTATGCTGTCAATGCAGTTACCAGCTTGGGATCTAGAGTAGAAGTAATTGGCCTACAAAGCATGACCAGTGATAGCCTGATTGATGTGGCTGATTATTTCATTGATTTCGACAGTATTAAACAGTACATTCAAAAAGATTCTCAAGTCGGTTATACTTATCGGTCTTCGTCTACTTCCCAACTTTAAATTCCCATTTAATTACTTTAACTACTGACTCTTCACTCCTGAATTTTGAGGTCAGCATTTTCCCAGCTATTTTGTCTGTTCCAAATTAACTGGTTCTAGTACATCTAATGAGGATGTAGCTGATGCTGCATTTTATTTGCCACTTTTTTAGACCTGTGCTATACCAAAAAAGGAATAGCTGATTAACATTTATATGTATAATTGCTATCCTAACTACCTTATCAATTGATAATTTTCCATTGTGAAAGACTTGGCGCAAAATGTATGAGAGGAAGTAATCAGAACCAAAAAATTATTTAGGAGTGCAAATAGTGACCCAGATCCAATTAACATTAGTGATTAGTTACCTACTAATGACTTGCTATTTTTTTACCAATTGGTTAAAGTTTTCCCTTCTTCACCCTACATATACACCAGAGGATAAATTTTTATCCTTTGTTATGTTTGTAATCACTACCATTTTCTGGCCTGTAATTATTCCCATATCTTGCTTCAAAATCCTCAAAAATCGCCAATTGGAATCTAATACTATAATTCCTGTGCTTTTAGCTATTTTTGCTCTTAGCTTTTCCTACTATATCACCTCTCTTTGAATAGTTATCATATCTGTTTGGAAAGGTAACAGGTAACAGGTAACAGGTAACAGGTAACAGAAGGCAAAAGACAAGAGGCAAAATAATTTTAGATTTTAGATTTTAGAGGTTGTTTGAAAACTTTTTCGTGTGGGATTTGACACCCGCAGATTCCCCATTATCCCCCTGAAAAAGCAGGGCATTTTCCAAGTCGGGGGTAAATTGCAAAATCATTTCCCCAAAACCCTTTTCCACAGGTCAATAGAGGCTTTTTTTTCTAATTTTTGATTAATTAATATGAAAAACAAGCCCAAATATTGATGGTCAAAAGGTTCTAGCGATCGCAAATTTAGAGAATGAAAACGCCCTGCTTTGTAAGGGTGGTTGGGTGTATCTCCATGAATTCTAATACTTTTCCAACATCCTCTGAGATTGGAGATAACAAAAACAATCCAAAATCCAAAATCCAAAATAAATAACTCCTGCTTCCTGCCCACTCTAATTATTGGAGATTTGTGGGAAAAGTTCCAGGTCTAACAGCGATATTAATACTTTGTCCATTGCGACGTAAATCTAAGCGTAAATTCCCTCCCACTTGTGCTTTTTCTACCGCTTTCTGTACAGCAGATGCTTCTGTTACTGCTTCACCGTTTAGCCTTTGAATCACATCCCCAGCACGTATTCCAGCTTTCGCTGCGGGTGAGTCGGGCATGACTCTAACTATTAATACTCCTTGATTTTCATTCACAGTTAAACCACTGTTGGGATCTGAATTAATCCGTTGCCTTAACTCAGGTGTGATCCCTACCATCTGAATGCCTAAATATGGATGTTGCGCTTTACCTGTAGTGATTAATTGATCAGAAATTCGTTTTGCTGTATTAATAGGAATTGAAAATCCTAAACCTTGCGCTCCCTGAATGATTGCTGTATTCATACCAATCACTTCTCCACGAGCATTTAGCAATGGACCGCCAGAGTTACCAGGGTTAATTGCTGCGTCGGTTTGAATAAATTCTACTCGTTTATCAGGAACACCTACTTGGTTGCTAGAACGTCCTGTGGCGCTAATAATACCTGTAGTTACAGTATTATCTAAACCCAAGGGATTACCAATAGCGATCGCCCATTGTCCCGGTTGTAACTGATCAGAATTACCCAAAGTCACCGTCGGTAAATTATTCGCTTCAATCTTTACCACTGCCACATCAGTTAATTCATCTTTTCCTACTACTTTACCTTGAAAAGTGCGTCCATCCTTTAAAGTGACTGTCACCCTATCCGCACCTTCAACCACATGAGCATTGGTAAGAATACGACCATCCGCACTTATGATGAAACCTGAACCCGCACCTCTTTCTACCCGGTTTCCTCCTTGCGGTAATCTTGACCCAAAAAACTGCCGGAAAAACGGATCATTAAATTCTTCCGGTATCCTGCTTTGCACAGTGCGGGAAGAATTAATTCGCACCACCGCAGGTCCTACTCTCTGTACAACCTGAGTCACAAAATTCGGATCTGTGTTTCCTGGTAATGGCGGCGCTGCGTTTACACTTTGTACAGCTAGTTTAGATGCAGTTTCAGCAACTTGCTGTTGGTTATTTGCTAAATAGCCTCCTGCAAAAGTCATCCCTGATCCCAGCAACACCAAGGATAAAGAAGCCGCTGCTTTTTTCCAAGGCGCATGATCATGGCTTTTGGTTAACAGATTATCTTTGTCTTGAGGTTGGTTTTGCATTTCTTTATCTGAAAGGATATTTAGAGTTGTTACTAATGTAGATATTTTTTTGGCAGATTTTGTTGCCCAATTCCAGCAGGGTCAACTTTTTAGCTGCTATTAATCAGCACCAGTATTTAGTGAGATACACTCACAAATGTAAATTTTTCCAAAAAATCTATAAAATCTGTTAACATTATACCAACTTTACTCATTTCACAATATTAGGACTTACCCAACTGGAAATTTCGGTAAACCGGATAGCAGTTTGTTAAAAACTCACACCTTGACAAAACTCTATCTTTGATATTAAGTTAAAATAACGACCGTTCGATATAAAACAAACAACAAAACATCAACTATGCCGAAAATTGTGGATCATGAACAATACCGCAAAGAATTACTCGGCAAGTGTTTTAATTTATTTGCTGAAAAAGGTTATGGCACTATTACCATGCGGCAAATTGCCCAGAGTTTAGGGGTTTCCACGGGTACGCTTTATCATTACTTCCCCAGTAAACAAGCTTTATTTGAGCAACTGGTAGAAGAAATTAGTCAGCAAGATGTGATTGCAGCTTTAGCAGAATTAGGAGGGAAAAACAACATTTCAGAAATGATGACAGCTTTGGGTAATTATCTTGTCAACAATGAAGATTACCTAATTAAATGGACCTATGTTTGGGTTGATTTTTGTCAAAATCAAGACTCAAAAACCATGCTGAATAATAGCAAAGTTTTTAAACGTGCTAACAAAAGATATCAACAAGCAGCTTGTGAATTTTTGGGTATTGAAGATCAAGTTTTAGCATCATTTGTATTGAGTTTTGTCAACGGTGTAATTCTGGAAAAATTATGGGGTGATGAAACAATTGATTTCCTGGAACAATGCCAACTTTTAGGGGAAATGTTAACAGCTTATTTACAGACAAAGAAAAAGTAAATATCATTAATTGAACGCAGATAGACGCAGATAAACGCAGATTTTTTTATTGTGGGGAGTCAAGAAAATGAGTTATAAATTATTATTGAAACCAGGAAATCAAGGGTTAATTGTTTTGGTTTTAGCCGCCACAGCTATAACTGCGGGAATTGTAATTTACGGTATTTCTAATTTTAGTAAAATTGGCAATGCCACCACTGGAGAATTAACAGAAACTGGTGCTATTCCTAGTAAGGTGACAACTTTAGGAAGATTAGAACCAGAAACAGAAGTAATTAAGCTATCTGCACCTTTAGCATTAGATGGAGATAGAGTAGAAAAAATCCTCTTTAAAGAAGGTAATATAGTGAAAGCAGGAGAGGTAATAGCGATTTTAACATCCCGTTATGCCTTAGAAAATGCTGTCCAACAAGCTGAGAAACAAGTGAGAGTTGCCCAAGCCAAACTTGAGCAAATAAAAGCTGGAGCTAAAACTGGAGAAATTCAAGCACAAACAGCTAATGTTGAGAGAATAAAAGCCCAGTATGAAGGTGATAAAAACGCCCAACAACAAAATATTGCCAGAATAGAAGCTCAATGGCAAGGTGATAGAATTGCCCAACAAGCAACTATTAATAAATTAACCGCAGAATTAAATAATGCAGAATCAGAATATCAACGTTATCAACAGTTATATTCAGAGGGTGCAATTTCTAATTCTTTAATTGATAGTAAACGGTTAAATGTGGAAACTGCCAAACAAAAATTAAGTGAAGCAAAAGCAGTTATTGAACGTATAAATTCTACAGCAACCAAACAATTAGCAGAAGCAAAAGTAGCATTAAATAGAATTAACACTACTAGCAATAAACAAATTAGCGAAGCCAAAGCTACACTTAACAGTATTGCCGAAGTTCGTCCTGTAGATGTGAACTTAGCACAAACAGAAGTTGAAAGTGCGATCGCTGATCTTAAACGCGCCCAAACCGAACTCCAAGCAGCATTTATTCGCGCTCCCATGACAGGAAAAATTCTCAAAATTCATACCCGTGTCGGTGAGAAAATAAGTGAATCTGGTATTGCTGACTTTGCACAAACAGAACAAATGTTAGCAGTAGCAGAAGTTTATCAAACTGATATTAGTAAGATAAAGATTGGACAAAAAGCTGTAATTATCAGTCCTACATTTACAGGTGAACTGCTCGGAGAAGTTGCCCAAATTGGTTTACAAGTCAATCGTCAAAATGTGTTTAGTAACCAACCAGGGGAAAATTTAGACAGTCGAGTTATTGAAGTTAAAATTAAACTCACTCCTGAAGATAGTAAAAAAGTTGCAGGTTTAACCAACTTACAAGTACAAACAGCAATTGAATTGTAATGGGTAATGGGTAATTGGTAATTGGTAATTGGTAATTGGTAATTGGTAATTGGTAATTGCTAATTGGTTAAAATGTTTTCCTCTTCTAAATTCTAACTCCTGACTCCTGACTAACAACTAATGACTAAAAAACTATTTCTGAAAACACCTCTTGCTTTGCGTCAGTTAATGAAAGAAAAAACGCGGTTAGCTGTTGCAGTCGCGGGAATTACTTTTGCTGATATGTTGATTTTTATTCAGATGGGTTTTGAAAGTGCATTGTTTGATGCAGCTATTCAACCACATCGCAATTTATCCGCAGATTTAGTATTGATTAATCCTCAGTTTAATACCTTGTTTTCTGTAAAAAGTTTTTCCAGAGATAAACTATATCAAGCATTAAGTTATAATGGAGTAAAATCAGTTAATTCTGTTTATATTGGTACAGGACAATGGCGCAATCCTGAAACACGAATTGATCGAGCTATTTTAGTTTGGGGAGTCGATCCAAATCAACCAGGATTGAAATTTCCAGAAGTGCAAAAAAATAATGATGCTCTCAAACCACTAAATCAAGTGATGTTTGATCAAGCTGGCCGTCCAGAATATGGTGCTGTAGGTGAAATATTCCAAAAAACAGGCAATTTTCAAACAGAATTAAATAGCAAATCTGTGAGTGTTAAAGGTGTATTTAGTAATGGTGCTTCCTTTGCTGCTGATGGTAATGTGATTACGAGTGATTCCACTTTTTTGCAATTATTTCCTGAACGTAAACCCGATCAAATTGAAGTAGGTTTAATTAATCTCCAACCGGGTGCAGATGTGGAGAAAATCAAAACACAACTGAGAATAGGATTAAATCCAGATCCTAAAAATCCCTTTGTAGAAATAGGAACACCAGAAGATTTTGCCCAAAAAGAAAAGAATTATTGGGCTAATGGTACAGGTATTGGTTTTATTTTTGGTTTGGGTGTAGGAGTTGGATTTATTGTTGGTATTGTGATTGTTTATCAGATTCTTTATTCTGACGTTTCCGATCATCTTCCAGAATATGCAACTCTTAAAGCAATGGGTTATACAGATAGTTATCTTTTAGGAGTTTTAATACAAGAGGCTTTATTATTAGCTATTTTAGGTTATTTACCGGCATTTTTTCTTTCTTTTGGATTATATCAACTCACCTTTGCAGCCACTATGTTACCCATTTCCATGAAAGTAGATCGGGCAATTACAGTGTTTATTATGACGGTAATTATGTGTAGTGTTTCAGGAGCGATCGCCCTGAAAAAACTTCGTTCTGCTGACCCTGCGGACATTTTTTAAAGTTGCTAAAAAGTTCGTAGTCAGGACTTTAGTCCTGATGTGTTCAGCAAGAATAGGCAATAAATTACTGACTACAAACCATCACAAAATACTCACAACAAACCATGTTAAAAATTAATACTCAATCAAAAATTGCTTCAGATACAGTAATTCATGTTACTCAACTCAATCATTATTTTGGTGAAAGAAATTTAAAAAAACAAGTATTATTTGATATAAACTTAGAAATTAAAGCCGGGGAAATTGTGATTATGACCGGTCCTTCTGGTTCAGGTAAAACCACCTTATTATCATTAATGGGTGGGTTACGTTCTGCTCAAGCAGGAAGTTTGCAAATATTAAATCAAGAAATGCGGGGAGCAAGTAAAAGCAAGTTAACTAAATTGCGTCGTCAAATTGGTTATATTTTCCAAGCGCATAATTTGATGACCTTTTTAACAGCTAAAGAAAATGTGAGAATGTCCTTAGAGTTGCATAAAGAATATTTAAATCAAGATATTAATACTAAAGCTATTTCCATGTTAGAAGAAGTTGGGTTAGGAGATCGTGTAGATTACTATCCAGAGAGTTTATCAGGAGGACAAAAACAAAGAGTAGCGATCGCCCGTGCTTTAGTGAGTCATCCTAAAATAGTATTAGCAGATGAACCTACTGCTTCATTAGATAAACAATCAGGACGGGATGTGGTAGAATTAATGCAAAAATTAGCGAAAGAGCAAGGTTGTACCATTTTGCTTGTGACTCACGATAACCGCATTTTAGATATAGCAGATCGGATTATTTATATGGAAGATGGAAAAATGAACTAGAGATAGACTACTTCATTGAGTCTGGAGTGTTTACATCCCAGCAGTAGGTTGAGATTTTTGAGACTTCCTCTGGGATAGTTGCCTCAAACTAATTTGATGGTAAGCATTCAGTTATTATTAGCAAACGGCCATCTGAAACAACCTGTCAGACTAAAGCATCTGACAATCATAATCAAAGAATTTGTACTCTGTTGAAAACATGAAGAGCCATACTGATCAACAGTGGATTATTAAAAAATTAGGGACAGCACCATTACGACGGATACTAATAGTTCCATTTGTTTTACAAATTGTCTGTGTTGTTGCCCTAGTGGGATATTTTTCCTATCAAAACGGCTCCTTGGCAGTTAACAAACTAGTTGTTGATTTACAGTTAGAAATTAATGATCGCATTCAGCAGAAAATTAGTAATTATTTGGAAACACCTGTTAAGATCAATCAATTAAATGTAGATGCTTACGAATCTGGACAACTGAACTTATTGAATTTTTCAGCTACCGGTAAGTATTTTGTCAAACAGTTACGAACATTTGGAGCTAGTTATATTCAATTTGCTACAGCGAGAGGCGAATATATTGGTGCTGGTGATTACGGTGCTGGAATAGCGCAAATTGCAGAAATTCCTCTAGGGAAAGAACAGGGAAAGTCTTATAAATATAATACAAATTTGGCAGGCGATCGCACAAAATTAGTTGCCGTGCAAGCTTATGAACCCAGAAACGAAGCTTGGTTTTCTCAAGTGGTGAAAGTAGGTAAACCAATCTGGAGCAAAATCTACAATTGGGACACAAATCCAGAAGTTATGTCAATTGCTGCCAGCTATCCACTTTATGATCGTCAAGGAAAATTTATTGGCGCTTTTGACACAGATTTAAGTTTAACTTACATCAATAATTTTTTGCAACAGCTAAAACCAGAATCTTTAGGTAAAGCATTTATTCTAGAACGGTCAGGAATGCTAGTTGCCAGTTCTACCCAAGAAAGCCCATTTCAAATGCTTAATGGTAAAGCACAAAGATTGCAAGTTTCTAACAGTCAAGACTTAATTATTCGGGAGGTGGGGACAAAAATTAATAAAAAATGGGGCAGTTTCACAAATATTGTCAATGAGGAACAAATACAAGTCAAAATTAAACATCAAAAATATTTTGTGATCATTTCTCCTTGGCAAGATGATCTTGGTTTAGATTGGTTGATAGTGATCGTTTTGCCAGAATCAAATTTTATGGCAGAAATTAAATCTGCTACTGAAAAAACCATTTTCTTGTGCGGTCTAGCTTTTTTATTGTCCACAGCAATGGGATTCTTCACTACACAGTTAATTGCCCAACCATTACTGAAATTAAATTTAGCAGCTAGACAAATTGCTCAAGGAGACTTTCAGAAAATATCGCCAATTTCGACTCCCATTATTGAAGTTCGTGAACCGTCTGATTCATTTACCCAAATGGCAGAACAATTACAGCAATCATTTATTGAATTGACTGAGAGTAAAGCAGAACTTAACCAATTTTTGGAAAGTTTGCCCATAGGAGTAGCGATTCATCAAATTGATGGTTCTGTAGTTTACTTAAACCAAGTTACTAAATCCTTACTAGGAATAGAAACAATTAGTGAGCAAGACTTAGATAATTTGGCTACGGTTGATCAACTTTATGTAATGGGAACAGACCAACTTTATCCTAAAGATAGATTACCATTTGTGCGGGCATTAGAGGGAGAGTATATACAAATTGAAGAAATTGAAATTCACAGCAATGGCAAGATAAAACCAACAGCAGTATGGGCAGAAATGCAATATGTAGGTCGAGATATCACGGATCGTAAACTTGCAGAAGCAGCCTTAGCCGTAAGGGAACGTTATCTTTCAACTTTGGTAAATGTTCAGAATTACCTGTTAGTTAATGAATTTGACACTAACTACTACACACAAATTCTGCAATGGTTAGGAGAAACATCATCTGCATCCCGTGTTTATCTGTTTGCCAATCATGATGATGCAGATGGTAATTTTTTGACAAGCCAAAAATCTGAATGGTGTAATCAAGGCATTGATTCACAAATTGATAACCCTAACTTGCAAAATTTTCCCTACGGCCAGTTCTTTCCCAGATGGGTAGAAACTCTTTCTAGTGGCAAGATTATCAATGGTGTGGTTAGTGATTTTCCCAATTCAGAAAGGGAAATTTTACAACCCCAGGGAATTTTGGCTATCTTAGTCTTACCCTTGTTGGTGAATGGTCAGTTTTGGGGTTTTATTGGGTTTGATAATTGTACAACTGCTGAAATTTGGGAAAGGGCAGAGGTAAACTTGCTCAGTGCAGCAGCAGCAGCGATTTCGGCACATCTAGAACGGCAACAAGCTAGACGTGAACTTGTAGAGGCCAAAGAGGCAGCTGAAACTGCCAACCGTGCCAAAAGTCAGTTTCTTGCTAGTATGAGTCATGAGTTAAGGACTCCCCTAAATGCCATTATTGGATTTAGTCAGCTATTAGAAAAAGATGCCAGTCTACAAGCAGAACAAAGGGATTTTATTAACACCATCAATCAAAGTGCTGAACATCTACTTTCACTGATTGATGATGTGTTAGAAATGTCCAAAATTGAAGCGGGGAAAGTTTTCTTAAATGAAAAATCCTGTCACCTGCGCCAGTTGGTAACTACTTTGATGAAGATGCTAAGACAGCAAGCAGAATCTAAAGGATTATCTTTGGAGTTGGAACTGGGGGAAAATTTGCCAGATTTCATTATTACAGATGATGCTAAGTTGCGTCAGGTGCTGATTAATTTGTTGGGTAATGCTATTAAGTTTACTGAGCATGGAGGTATTACCCTAGTAGTGGAAAATATGGAATCATTGGATAAAGGTTATCACTTACTTTTTGCAGTAGAAGATACAGGTGTGGGTATTGCTGGGGAAGAAATAGAAACTATTTTTGAAGTTTTTGGACAATCGGAAGCAGGAAGGCGATCGCAAACAGGAACTGGTTTAGGGCTACCGATCAGTCGCAAGTTTGTAGAAATCATGGGTGGACAATTAACAGTAGAAAGTACCTTGGGTGTTGGTAGTAAATTCCGGTTTGATATTCAAGCCAAGAAGGTTGAGTCACCAGCTTTGAAAGATGTAAATTCTCAACCAAGTTCCTTGAATTCTGCAAAAGTCTTGGTTGTGGATGATAATGCCGTAAACCGCAAATTTGCCTTATTGATGTTGAAACGTTTGGGATACCAAGCTCAAGCAGTAGATAGTGGAGAAGAGGCAATTGAAATATTGCAACATCAGCATTTTGATGTGATATTAATGGATATACAAATGCCTGGTATGGATGGACTGGAAACAACCCAAAGAATTCGGACTTTGTACAGCGATCGCCAACAACTCACTATTATTGGCTTCACTGCCGATATTTCTTCAGAAACCCGTCATAAATGTTTGGCTATGGGTATGAATAATTTTATCTCTAAACCTGTCAAACTGGAAACACTCCAACAAGCCTTACTTTAAATCACAGCAGGAGGCAGGAGGCAGAAGTTATTTAATTTTGCTTTTAATTTTTCTCCTCTGTTTATGCTATTGCCTATTACCTGCCGTAATATAGGACTCCTATTTGATTATTGAACAAAACTCCGTACACCGAAATTCTCTAAAACCCTTTTGCCTTTTGCATGACTGCCTCTTGTCTGCCTAAACAAATAATTTCAGGAATCAAATTGGATCACTATAGATATGATAAGTTTTCAGATGGACATGATATAACAGTTTTACCAAAAGTTTACCACAAGATTTAAAAAGAGGTATCTATGACTATTTGGGTAAATGAGCAAATTGATCCATCAGGAATGATTCATGCTTGTATTGCTTGTTGTGATCAGAGTCAAGCTCAAGATTGTCATGAGTCCTTTCAAAAAGGGTTGACTGATAAGCAAAAAGCAGATGGTTGGGTTGCACAGTTACGTACTGTAAATTCTTGGGATGAAGTTCCAGTCAATGCTTTAAAACTCAATTAATTTAGAGTTGCTTGATAAAACCTCAAATCTGTTTCCTCCTGACTCCTAACTCCTGACATCAAATATTGATGATTTTTTAGAAGTTTTCAGAGTTATTATCATAAGCAAGGAATAATTAAACAAACTTGCAAAAACAGATTAAATGTGGTGAACTATTCCAGTGTTTGCACTTCTGAGCCAGGCTATCCCATTAATTTAGTTGGCAAAACGGGACAAGCTGTACAAATTTCTATTCATAACCCCAGTCAATATATCTGTGCCAACTGCGAACAGATATTACCAGATTGGACACAGCAACAGTTTTTGTGGGTGGTGGTTGTTTTACAACAATCAAAATATCCACTTTTAGAAATTACTGCGGAAACAGAAACAGAAAAAGAAAGGTTACGGGAAAAGTTTATGCGGTTCGGTTGTGATGTGGCTTTTAATTTGCGCGATCGCGGTTATGTCACAGATTTAATTGATCCCCGTACAGGTTATCCTTTACTTTCCCATCCCGGTCCTGTTCCCCATGATGATACAGCAGTTGCTAAAGCTTTACTAAATTATCCTGTGATCAAAAACAAATGCTGTGTACTGGTGCATCCTCAATGGGGTGCTGCTGTTTATCCCAGTGTGTTACTTTCGGCAGCACCACCAGATATTATGGTATCGGTAATGAAAGCGATCGCTCCTTTACATGGATGGATGGAAGTTGATGTTTAGTTAATTCTGCTCCCATATTATTTAAGCAGTGACAACTATTGAAAATCCCCAATCTTAACCCAAATCTTAACTTTGTTTTGGTCTTCTTAGTTGTTGAGAATTAATAGGTCCAAGAATTTGATTTAAACTTCGCAGTTGTTCAGCCGTACCCATACAAATTAGCGTATCTCCTGACATTAAAACAGTGTCTCCCGTTGGTCCACCAATGAGATTACCATCACTGCGACGAATAGCTAAAACTAATGCGCCAGTTTGCGATCGCAATTTCGCTTTTTGTAAAGTTTGCCCCACAAAAGGACAGAACGCCGCATCTAATAAAAATTCTTCCATATATAATTGACGATCTGCACCAGAAAGCATCCCATCTACAAAGTCTAAAATCTGTGGTCTGAGTGCAGCCGCAGCCATGCGTTTACCTCCAGTAATATAAGGGGAAATCACCGCATCTGCCCCACCTCTTTGTAATTTTTGTACAGCTTCTTCTGTACTTGCCCGTGCGATCGCCCGAATATTAGGATTGAGAGTTTTTGCTGATAAAACAGTATATAAATTTTCCGCATCAGAAGGCAAAGCTGCCACAATACAAATTGCCCGTTCAATACCAACCTTCAACAAAGTATCATCCAGGGTAGCATCACCCTGATAGACAATATAACCTTCTGACTGAGCTTGTTGCACAGATTCAAAATCAGAATCAATCACTGCAAAAGACACACCTTCAGCCTGAAATTCCTTAGCGATTTGTCGTCCAGTCCGACTAAAACCACAGATAATATAATGTCCAGTTAATGATTCCATTAAACGCCTTTGTTGTCTGAGTCGAATACCCTCTTGAAAATAACCTTCAATTACTGCTTGAGTAAATCTATTGACAATGTAACCGAGATTGATTACACCCATTAAAATCAGGACAATTGTAAACAAACGTCCCCGACTCTCTAGCGGGTTAGTTTCGCTATATCCTACAGTAGCTAAAGTAATGACTGTCATGTAAACCGCATCTTCCCATGACCAGCCCTCCACCAACCAATACCATAAAGTGCCACTAAGGAACACAAAGACTAGGGCTACAGCCCCAGCCATTAACTCTTGTTGAATACGTTTATATTTTTGCTCAAGGGTAGAATACACAGGTAATGACAATTGTAAAAATTCAGGAGTCAGAAGTTATAGGGGCGAAGTAGGGGCGAAGCATTCGGAAAACAGCCTTTTCATAAAATTGCTCATTGTTCGCCCGAATGCTGATGCTTCCAGCACGCTTCGCGAACGCCCTTACAGGAGTCAGAAGGTTTGATAAATTGGTTAATTATCGTAACCAATCAACCTTAAGCTATCAGCAAAAAGTTAAATGCTGACTGAAAAATTAAAACTTAAAAATTAAAAGTTAAAAAAACTTCTTCCTCATACTATAGTAAATTTTGAATTATTTAGAAAAACCTGCTAAATAGATTATAGAATTAAAAATTTCAGGAGGTGCGGTAGTGAGTATCCAAAGTTTAGTTGAACAGCCGATACATCCCTCAAATATGACTGCCTTTAGTGCAGACAGTTTTAATCAAGTGGTGATGTCTACCTACGGACGCTTTCCCATAGCTTTAGAACGAGGTGCTGGCTGTCGCGTTTGGGATACCCAAGGCAGGGAATATCTCGATTTTGTGGCCGGAATAGCTACTTGTACTTTGGGACACGCCCACCCTGTCATGGTAGAGGCAGTCACACGCCAAATTCAAAAACTGCATCATGTCTCTAATTTATACTATATTCCCGAACAAGGGGAATTAGCCAAATGGATTGTAGATCATTCCTGTGCAGATCGGGTGTTTTTCTGCAACTCTGGCGCTGAAGCCAACGAAGCAGCAATTAAACTAGCGAGAAAATACGCTCACACCGTTTTAGAAATTGCCCACCCCATTATTTTAACCGCCCATGCCAGTTTTCACGGCCGGACATTAGCCACTGTCACCGCTACCGGACAACCAAAGTATCAAAAAAACTTTGATCCTTTAGTGCCTGGTTTCCACTATGTCAAATATAACGATATTAAAGAAGTGGAAGCGGCTGTTACTGAGTTGGATGAAGGAAATTATCGCGTCGGTGCAATTTTACTTGAACCCTTACAGGGAGAAGGCGGAGTTCGTCCTGGAGATAAGAAGTATTTCCAAAGATTACGGGAAATTTGTGATGAAACCGGCATTTTATTGATTTTCGATGAAGTGCAAGTAGGGATGGGACGCAGTGGTAAATTATGGGGTTATGAACATCTGGGAGTAGAACCAGATATTTTCACCAGTGCCAAAGGACTAGGTGGTGGTATCCCCATCGGTGCAATGATGAGTAAGAAATTCTGTGATATTTTTGAACCAGGAGAACACGCTAGTACATTTGGTGGAAATCCTTTTGCTTGTGGTGTAGCTTTAAGTGTGTGCCAAGCTTTGGAAAAAGAGAATATTTTAGAGAACGTCCAAGAACAAGGCGCACATTTACGGGAAGGGTTAAAAATGATTGCCCGTAAATATCCTCATCATATTTCCGAAGTGCGGGGTTGGGGTTTAATCAATGGGATGGAAATAAAAGAAGATAGTTCTTTAACTGCGGCTGATGTTGTGAAAGCGGCGATGGATGAAGGTTTATTATTAGTACCAGCAGGTCCTAAAGTCGTGCGGTTTGTACCTCCTTTAATTGTCACAGATACAGACATCAATCAAGCATTACACACAGTAGAAAAGGCATTAGCTAAAGTTACAGCATAATTTGTAATTTGTAATTCGTAATTCGTAATTCGTAATTCGTAATTCGTAATTCGTAAATTTAGGATTATCAATTACGAATTTTTCTACATCATTTTCAAGACTTTTCGTTAAGTGTGAAAAATCAAACAATTAGGGGTTGCTGAGAAAGTCTTTCCGTGAGGGCATAGGAGTCAGGAGTCAGGAGTCAGGAGTCAGGAGGAGATTTGAAAATTTCTTTGCCATCTCTTGAAATCCCAAAAAATGCACACTTTTTCCGGTATACCCTTCAAAACCCTTGCACTAATTTCTGTGTTTATCAGCCTCTAACCTTTGATATATCAAGGTTTTAGGTTTATTCAGCAAACCCCAATTATCAATTGTCAATTATCAATTATCAATTGATAATTATCCTAAGTGTTCCACAAAAATTTGATGTTCTGGACTCGCTAAACCTTGCTGCAAAATCTCTAATACCTTAGCTAAATTCCCAGCTAACAAAGCAGATTTATCTAACCATAAACCAGGAAACACTTGAGAACAAAAAACCCCATCAGCATTAGCTTCTAACCGTTGATATTCTCCATCTTTTAAAATAAACCAATCAAACTCACCGTCATAAACTCGCCAAATTAAATATTCTGGTACCTGATTTCGCCGATATACTTTAAGTTTATCATGGGCATCAATAGCCGCACTACTAGCCGCAATTTCTACAATCAATTCTGGCGCACCTTCCACATAATCATCTTCACTTATCCGCGACTGTCCCCCATTTTCAATTCTTAATAGTGCGTCTGGTTGAGGTTCGTTATCTGCATCTAGACGCACAGTGGTATTATCACCGAGTTCTACACCTGGTGTAGCTGACTCATAGAAACCTAACCAAGTTATGATATAAGCATGAGGTTTTCCATGACTTCTAATTCTTACAGGTGATGCCATATAAACAATTCCTTCAATTAAATCTACTTTTTTCACATCTGGCATGGTATGATAACGACGTTCAAACTCAGAACGAGTAAGTCTATCACCATTTTCCAAAGGTGGAATTAATTGCACAGGTTTGATAGTATCTTGAGTCAGCGTCATAATGTTTAACCCACTAATTCAACCATTAATTAATTCTATTATTAAACATCTACAGGATGTTGACCATAATAGGGTAAAGCTTCAGACCAATGAGGACGTTTACCTTGTTGCCAATCTAAATAAGCTAATTCTAAAATACTGGTGACAGTTGCTGCTAAACCAGATGTAGCTTGCATTAATTGATATTCTGTTTGCCAATTATTTAAAGTTTCCTGCCATTTTTCTGGTGTAAAAACAGTATCTGATAATAAAGCAGTAATACCAGAATTATCAGCATTAATTTGATAAATTGCCCCAAAAACTTGACCTCTTTGGGCGGGCATTTCTATAGCTAAAATTGGTTGAATTTCTGGATTTTTACTTTTTTCATACCAAGCAAATGCAGCTAAAGTAGAAACTGCAAAAACCGGAATTTCTAACTGTTGTCCTAAAGTGCGGCCAGTCACAACACCGATGCGAGTACCTGTAAAACCTCCCGGACCCTTAGCCACAGCAATAAATTGTAAATCTTGCCATTTTTGGGGTTTAATTAAATCAATTAAATATTGATGAATATGACTAGATACCTCACGTCCTAAATTCCAAACATTGCTGCGAGTATCATCTGCAAAATTGCTAATTACTAAACCTAATTCCGGTGTAGTAGTGTGCAGTGCTAAAGCGTATTTTTTTTCCGGTAGAGTTTCTAGATTATTGTTCAAGGTAGTTGATGGAAAATAAATAAACAAAGTAAATTATAATATAATATCAAATAAAAACATCATTTCTCTGTGTCCTCTGTGGTTTGATATTACCTCAAACGTGACAACGGTAATTTGGAAAAAAGTTTTGTCTTGTCCACTCAACCTCTCAAAGCCAGCACTGTTTAATGTTAAATAAACACAAGTTTGTTAAGGAAATAATGCTGACTACAAGAGAGAATAGTTTAAGTTTCATTGTCAAATTATCCTTGATTAAATAAGTTATATGTAATTGATTTTACTGTCAAAATGCTCTTAGTTGATAATCTCCGGTTTCTCCTTGTTCAAAAGCATTAGCAAATATCCAGTATGTCCCATTTTGAGGTAAAGTTACCACCAAACGAGCATTAAATGCCCACATAATAAGACTTTCAATGATTTTAAACTGGGTTCTCCATAAAAAGTACCGAAGAACCGAAATAAATAGCCAAACACCAAATCCCTCAACCTTTAACCTTCATGAATCAATTGCAACAAAGCCTCAGTAGAAATCTTACCACTCATATCAGCACCCTCCAGCAAACTATCCGCCAAATCCCGCTTATGGTGATGCAACTCCACAATCTTATCCTCAATAGTGTCCTTTGCTACCAACCTATAAATAGTCACCGGGCGTTGTTGTCCAATGCGGTGGGCG
>NZ_BJCE01000005.1:0-62084 GCF_005402885.1 Sphaerospermopsis reniformis | reverse complement strand
TTATTAATTATCAATTATCAATTATCAATTATCAATTATCAATTATCAATTATCAATTATCAATTATCAATTATCAATTATCAATTTTCCATTGTCTCATAGTCACCAGTCCCCAGTCCCCAGTCACCAGTCCCCAGTCACCAGTCACCAGTCCCCAGACATAAAAAAGCGGTAAGTAAGTTAATGTTTACCTACCGCCGAATTTTTAAGTTACTCTCTAGTAAAAGAGCATTAAATTAAACTTATAAACGACCGATGTTAGTCAGTCCTAAAACAATACCAATACCAATTACATGACCAAAAGCCATTGCACCGATAAAACCTGCTACACTTACGGGAAGTAAAGGCATTTGGGGTCCTACTTTGGGCGCTTTACTTGCCAAACTGAGTAAAAGTACCACCAAACAACTGGCACTGATAATAATACCAACTGTAGGACTCCACTCAGGTGTAGCGGGTACGGATGCTGCTGCTAATAAAATAGATGATAACAAGATGTATTCTCCTATTATGAAAAATGAATCCAAACCTACAAAATTATAGAATTAGCTAGGACAAAGCAAAAGTTTTTCCTTTAAATTAATGTACTTTTGTAATTATTTTTAATTTCCCCCGTCATTTATTAAACTTATCTCACACTTAAATGCGAGTTAAAATTTGCGGAATTACTCAACCACAGCAGTCTTTAGCTATAGCTAACTTAGGTGCAACCGCACTAGGATTTATTTGTGTGCCAACTTCACCACGCTACGTTACCATAGAACAGATACAAGCAGCAGTAGCACCACTACCAGATCATATTGATAAAATTGGCGTTTTTGCCAACAGCAGCATTTTACAAATTAGTGAAACTGTACAAACATCTAAATTAACGGGTGTACAGTTGCACGGAGATGAAACACCAGAATTTTGTGATCAATTACGTCAAATTTTACCAAACATAGAAATTATTAAAGCCTTGCGAGTGAGAAATTTACAACAACTAGAAACCACAGCTAACTATATTGACTATGTAGATACTTTACTATTAGATGCTTACCATCCCCAACAATTAGGAGGAACAGGAAAAACATTAGATTGGGAAATGTTACAAGCTTATAAACCTAGTCGTCCTTGGTTTTTAGCAGGAGGACTAACACCAGATAATATATTAACAGCTTTAAGTCAAATTCATCCCGATGGAATTGATTTATCTAGTGGTGTAGAACGTTCACCAGGAGATAAAGATTTAGATAAAGTAGAGTTATTATTTGCTAGGTTAAAGTCTGTGTGAGTATTCAGCTATCAGTAATCAGTAATCAGTTTACTGAAAGCTGATAAATGAATGATTTTGTCAGCATCAGGACACCCTTCGGGAAATCAAAAGTCAAAAATTAAAAATTAAAAATTAAAAATCCGCGTTCATCTGCGTTCAAATTTTGTCATAATCAGGTGGTTATCGAGTTTCGACTACGCTCAACTACCGCGACTTGTACTGAGCGGTTAGTGAGCGCAGTCGAACTATGTCGAAGTAAGTCGAGATAATATCCAGGATTTAAGGATAGATTACATCAGGTTTTATACTAGTTGTTTTTTGTATTTGATTTGTCGTATATTGAGAATAGGCGATCGCTCAAATCTTGAGGTAGTGATAAAATAGAAAAATCAGGACAAAAATCAGGACAAAAATCAGGACAAAAATAAAGACAACCGTGTTTAATTTGGTTCTTCAGTACATAGTATGCCAAACTATTAATTAAACATCAAAAATGTGTTTAAAAATAAAGGCAAAAATGGCAGAAACAAATCACTAAACTTACGCCTGGAAGGGTTGCACAAGCGATGCCTGGGATTTTAGTCAGGGTTTCCACTCCTGCCCAACCGCCAAAACCACGGGGTAAATCTCCCGGCTGGAAGACCGGACAGAACAGACAACGTAGAATTCGCTATCCTATCGTTAAAAAGCGTACTTCACCTTCACGTAAAGCCCAGCCAAAAACTGCTTGATTTCTCATTTTTTGAATTTTTTACTTTGCTTTTTTTCAACTCAGCTTCCCTGAGTCATTTTGTGTTTTTAGTCTAAAGTTCAGTAGTTATACTTAAACGTAGTCTAAAACCTCATAAAACATCAACTACTCATCCCTACACCTAGCGAGAGAGTGTAGAAGAGGCAGGGGAGCAGGGAGCAGAGAGCAGGGAAAATTATTTGTATTTTCCCAGTCCCCAGTCACCAATCACCAAAAAATAAGATAATTGTTTTTTTCTAAAGTATTGTTACCAGAGCGTGATATGATTCAACTGACTGAATGTGCAGTCACCCTATTTAGCTGTACTGGTTTCAAGTCCCGTGAGCTTGTCAGAAGAACAAATTGTACCCACTCCGACAACAGAACAAGATACTCAAGCTAGTTCTGAAGAAAAACAGCCAGCAAGCTCCTCCATGCAGGAGTTTTATCAACTCTATCAAGAGTTGTTGGTAATCACGCTTGTGTTAACAGGGGTCATTTTCATCTCTGTTTGGGTTTCCTATTCCCTCAACATTGCTCTAAATTATTTATTAGGGGCGTGTGCAGGTGTGCTTTACTTGAGGATGTTGGCCAAAGATGTAGAGCGATTAGGTACAGAGAAACAAAAGCTGAGTAAAACCAGGTTAGCTTTATTAGTCATCCTGATTTTGTTAGCATCAAAGTTGAAACAACTGGAAATCATGCCCATATTCTTGGGATTTCTCACCTATAAAGCCACACTCATCATCTATGTAGTTAGAGTGGCGTTTATATCTGACTCCACAAAGCTCCGGCAACCTTAAAACGCTCTGTTTCTCCAGTAAGATGAGAGAAGCGATCCAACTAACAAGAAAATGCTGAATTTTCTGAACTTTTACTCCCTTCCATTGGCAGAATTGGAAGTGGGTAAACATCTGTACTGGCAAATAGGCAACTTAAAGCTACATGGACAGGTGTTTCTCACCTCCTGGTTTGTAATTGGCGTATTAACACTGGTTTCCATCTTGGCAAGCAGCAACGTTAAACGCATTCCTAGCGGCATTCAAAACTTGATGGAATTTGCCCTAGAATTTATTCGGGACTTAGCAAAAAACCAGATCGGCGAAAAAGAATATCGCCCCTGGGTGCCATTTATCGGCACATTGTTTTTGTTTATTTTCGTGTCTAACTGGTCAGGGGCATTAGTTCCATTTAAACTAATTCATTTGCCAGAAGGTGAACTGGCCGCTCCCACCAGCGACATTAACACAACAGTTGCCTTAGCACTGTTAACTTCATTAGCTTACTTCTATGCTGGATTCAGCAAGAAAGGCTTAGGGTACTTCGGCAACTATGTGCAACCAGTTTCCTTCATGTTGCCCTTCAAAATTATTGAAGATTTCACCAAGCCTCTTTCCCTAAGCTTCCGTTTATTCGGTAATATCTTAGCTGATGAATTGGTCGTAGGCGTGCTAGTGTTGCTAGTGCCTCTATTTGTACCATTGCCAGTAATGGCCTTGGGATTATTCACAAGTGCTATTCAAGCCCTAATTTTTGCCACCCTCGCCGCCGCCTATATTGGTGAAGCGATGGAAGATCATCATGGCGAAGAGCATGAGGGACATCACTAAACCCCTCAGATGACAAAAGTCAGTCATGAGGTGACAGGTGACAGGTGACAGGTGACAGTTATGAGGTGACAGGTGATGGGTGACAGGTGACAGAAAGTAGTCAACAGTCAACCGAGAGCAGTCAACCAAAAAACAACATCTGATCGCTGAAAGCTGATAACTGATAGCTGACTACTAAACAACTCTACAAGTTCAACAACTAACCACTGTATAAAGTAAGGAAAGAATATCATGGATCCATTAGTTTCTGCTGCTTCCGTATTAGCTGCTGCTCTCGCTGTTGGTTTGGCTGCAATCGGCCCTGGTATTGGTCAAGGTAACGCAGCAGGACAAGCTGTGGAAGGTATTGCTCGTCAGCCTGAAGCAGAAGGTAAAATTCGCGGTACATTGTTGCTCAGTTTGGCGTTCATGGAAGCGTTAACCATCTACGGTCTAGTAGTTGCTCTCGTACTGTTGTTTGCTAACCCCTTCGCATAATTAGTACACAGTCTGAGTACACAGTCTGAGTGCTGAGTGACAAAAATTAGGAGTTAGGAGTTAGGAGTTAGGAGTTGAATTAATGACTCACTAACTCATAACTCATAACATCCACCAATCATAACTCAGGACTACAACCATAGATAGGAACAAGCAACAATGACACACTGGATCACCTTATTGGCAGTAGAAGAAGTTGCCAAAGAAGGGGGCTTGTTTGACTTAGATGCGACTTTGCCCTTGATGGCAATCCAGTTTCTAGTTTTAGCCCTGATATTGAATGCAACTCTCTATAAACCATTGGGTAAAGCCATTGATGGACGTAATGAATATGTCCGTAACAATCAATTGGATGCCCAAGAACGCTTGTCAAAAGCGGAAAAGTTAGCCGAGCAGTATGAACAAGAACTAGCCGGCGCAAGAAGACAAGCACAAGCGATTATTGCCCAAGCTCAAGCAGAAGCGCAAAAAACAGCAGCCCAGAAAATAGCTGCCGCGCAGCAAGAAGCCCAAGCACAAAGAGAAAAAGCAGCTGGTGAAATTGAGCAGCAAAAACAACAAGCTTTAGCTTCCTTAGAAGCTCAGGTAGATGCCCTCAGTCGCCAAATACTAGAGAAGCTGTTAGGTGCTGACTTAATAGGCCAACGCTAACTCGCAGAATTGTCGGGGAAGGGAACAGGGAACACTTCGACAAGCTCAGTGCATCGCAGGGAACAGGGAACAGTGAAGAAAGTAATCACTGAAAACTGACCACTGACCACTGACTACTGACAATAGATTTTGAATTTGGCAGCGCAGTTGTGGATAGAAAATCATGGGGACTTTTGTACTATTGATGGCGGAAGCAGCCGCCGTCGGAGGTGAACTGGCAGAGGGAGCAGAACATAGTGGTTTTGGTCTAAATACTAATATTTTAGAGACCAACCTAATTAACCTTGCCATTATTATTACTGTACTGTTTGTTTTCGGACGTAAGGTTTTGGGTAATACCCTCAAATCTCGTCGAGAAAATATTGAAACAGCAATTAAGAGTGCAGAGCAAAGAGCAGCGTCAGCTGCAAAGCAATTGCAAGAAGCGCAACAAAAGCTAACGCAAGCTCAAGCTGAAGCTACCAGAATTAAAGCTGATGCAGAAGTAAGTGCAAAAACTGCTGGTGAGGCTATTTTGGTTCAAGCTGCTGCTGACATTGAGAAAATGCAAGCTGCTGGTGCGGCTGACTTGAATGCAGAACTAGAGCGCGTAATTTCTCAATTGCGTCAAAAAGTAGTAGCTCAAGCACTGCAAAAGGCGGAAGCTGAACTCAAGACTGGCATTGCTGAGGATGCTCAAAAAACTATTATTGACCGTAGCATCGCTCAATTGGGAGGTTAGAAACCATGAAAAGTAATGCAGCTACAGCAGAAGTAGCCCAGCCTTATGCACAGGCTTTGTTATCCGTTGCTCAAGCAAATAATTTGACAGAAGAGTTTGGTGCAGATGCACGGACTCTAGTTAGTTTGATTTCTGGTTCTGGGGAATTGCAAAACTTTTTGGATAACCCCTTTATTCAACCAGAAAACAAAAAGAATTTCCTCAAACAATTGTTAGGGGAAGGTGTTAACCCCTATCTGAGAAATTTCATTTTGCTGTTGGTTGATAGAAGACGAATTTCTTTTCTAGAGCCAATTTTACAGCAGTATGTAAACCTGTTACGGGAATTGAATCAAACGGTTTTAGCAGAAGTAACTTCTGCTGTTCCTTTGACAGATGCACAACTGCAAACAGTGAAAGAAAAGGTTCTTTCTATTACCAAAGCACGGGAAGTAGAAATTGAAACCAAAATCGACACCGATTTAATTGGTGGTGTGGTGATCAAAGTCGGTTCTCAAGTTATTGATGCCAGCTTACGTGGTCAACTACGTCGCCTTTCTTTGCGCTTAACTAATGGTTAGGTAATGGGTAATGGGTAATGGGTAATGGGTAATGAATCATATTCTTCCCAGTCACCAGTCACCAATCACCAATCACCGTTTACCAAAAACTTCTTTTGTCTTGAAAGAACACTGAACAATAGGCATAATGAGCATTTCAATTAGACCTGACGAAATCAGCAGCATTATCCAACAACAAATCGAGCAATATGACAAGGAAGTCAAAGTTGCTAATGTTGGTACTGTACTGCAAGTTGGTGATGGTATTGCCCGGATCTATGGCTTAGAAAAAGCTATGGCTGGGGAACTCCTAGAATTTGAAGATGGTACTGTTGGTATCGCCCAAAACTTAGAAGAAGATAACGTTGGTGCGGTATTGATGGGTGAAGGCCGCAATATCCAAGAAGGCAGCACCGTTACCGCTACTGGTAGAATTGCTCAAGTAGCTGTAGGTGATGCTTTAATCGGTCGTGTTGTTGACGCTTTGGGTCGCGCTATTGATGGTAAGGGCGAAATCAAAACTGGCGAAAGTCGTTTGATTGAATCCCCAGCCCCCGGTATTATTGCACGTCGTTCTGTACATGAACCCATGCAAACTGGTATTACCGCTATTGACTCGATGATTCCCGTAGGTCGGGGTCAGCGTGAGTTGATTATCGGAGACCGCCAAACCGGTAAAACTGCGATCGCTATTGACACCATTATTAACCAAAAAGGTGAAGATGTAGTTTGTGTATACGTAGCCGTTGGTCAAAAAGCTTCCACCGTTGCTAACGTTGTGCAAACTTTACAAGAAAAAGGCGCGATGGACTACACCGTAGTTGTCGCCGCTAACGCCAGTGACCCTGCAACTTTACAATTCTTAGCTCCCTACACAGGCGCTTCTATTGCTGAATACTTCATGTATAAAGGCAAAGCGACCCTGATTGTTTATGATGATTTGTCTAAGCAAGCTCAGGCTTATCGTCAGATGTCCTTGTTGTTACGTCGTCCACCCGGACGGGAAGCGTACCCTGGAGACGTATTCTACATTCACTCTCGCTTGTTGGAACGTGCTGCTAAACTCAGCGATGAATTAGGTAAAGGTAGTATGACTGCATTACCTATCATTGAAACCCAAGCTGGTGACGTATCCGCTTACATTCCTACCAACGTAATTTCTATTACTGACGGTCAGATTTTCTTATCTTCTGACTTGTTCAACTCTGGTATCCGTCCTGCGGTTAACCCCGGTATCTCCGTATCCCGTGTAGGTTCTGCGGCACAAACCAAGGCGATGAAGAAGGTAGCAGGTAAGATTAAACTGGAATTGGCTCAGTTTGACGACTTACAAGCGTTCGCGCAATTTGCTTCTGACTTAGATAAAGCTACTCAAGATCAGTTAGCTCGTGGTGTACGTTTACGGGAATTGTTGAAACAGCCCCAAAACGATCCTCTATCTGTAGCTGAACAAGTAGCGATTCTCTACGCTGGTATTAACGGTTATTTAGATGACATTGCTGTAAACCAAGTTACCAGCTTTGTTAGAGGTTTCCGTGAATACTTGAAGACTGGTAAGAACTCCTACTACTCAGCAGTACAAGGCAGCAAAGTATTGGGAGATGCTGAAGAAGCAGCCCTCAAAGAAGCTTTAGCTGATTACAAGAAGACCTTTTTAGCTACAGCGTAACAGTTAATGGGTAATGGGTAATGGGTAATAGGTAATAGCAAGAACTTTTACCCAATTACCAATTACCAATTACCAATTACCAATGACCTAAATATTATGCCTAATCTCAAAGCAATACGCGATCGCATTCAGTCGGTCAAAAACACCAAAAAAATTACCGAAGCTATGCGGCTAGTGGCTGCGGCGAGAGTACGTCGCGCTCAAGAGCAGGTAATTGCCACCCGTCCCTTTGCTGACCGTTTGGCACAAGTATTATTTGGTTTACAAACTCGCTTAAAGTTTGAAGATGTAGACCTACCACTACTGAAAAAACGGGAAGTTAAATCTGTTGGTTTGTTGGTAGTTTCAGGTGATAGAGGTCTGTGTGGCGGTTACAATGCTAACGTGATCCGTCGTGCAGAAAACCGCGCTAAGGAACTCAAAGCGGAAGGTTTAGATGTAACTTTTGTGATCGTGGGTCGCAAAGCTACTCAATACTTCCAACGTCGTGGTTACAAAATTGATGCTAACTACACTGGTTTAGAACAAATTCCTACAGCAGCAGAAGCTACTAATATCGCTGATGAGTTGCTTTCTTTGTTCTTGTCAGAAAAGGTAGACAGAATTGAGTTAATTTATACTCGCTTCGTGTCTTTGGTGAGTTCTCGTCCTGTGGTGCAAACTTTGTTACCTTTGGATACTCAAGGTTTGGAAACCGCAGATGATGAAGTTTTCCGCTTAACTACTCGTGGTGGTCAGTTCCAATTGGAACGGGAAAAGGTAGCTAGTACAGTTCGCGCTTTACCCCGTGACATGATTTTTGAACAAGACCCTGTACAAATTTTAGATTCTTTATTGCCTTTATATCTGAGCAATCAGTTATTAAGAGCTTTACAAGAGTCCGCAGCTAGTGAACTTGCTGCACGGATGACTGCGATGAGTAATGCTAGTGATAATGCTGGTCAACTCATTAGCACTTTGACTCTTTCTTATAATAAGGCGCGTCAAGCTGCTATTACTCAGGAACTTCTGGAAGTTGTGGGTGGTGCGGAAGCACTTAGTTAATTTGGTAGTTGGTGATGGGTGATGGGTAATTGAATTGGTAAGATTATTATTTATCACCTATTGCCGATTACTTGATGAGGTTTAAGAAGGAATGAACCACGAAGATTTATCAGACCCAAAATGCACACTTTTTCAGGTATACCCTTCAAAATCCTGGCATCTTTTTCTTGTTTATTAGCCTCAAACCTTCAATATATCTAGCTTTTGTCTTTATTCAGCAACCGCTAACTACCTTGTCACCCGTTAAGGAATAGCGGGCAGGATGCCACAAGAAATTTTTAGACATTGGGAAATTTTGTATTTTTTATAATCCAAAATCTAAAATCCAAAATCTAAAATCGGATCATCTTCTCAAAACTAACTGAAAGGAATTTAAATATCCGGTAATAGTTTTTTCTAATGTGGAACGCTGTTTTCTAGAAACTATTGCCATGACTTGATATAATCTTCCTTCAGCAACATACATCCTATTTGTAGTTACTTTACCAGCCGAATCTATATACTGAATTTCTTTACCTGGATGACTGTTGGAACTGCGAATATTACGTTCACTAATTAAATTGCTTTGTGTTGCTTTTAAAGTATTTTCTTTGGCTTGATTCAATATTTGTTGTGGGCTAGTCATCTTAGCATAGCTGTAAGGAAATTCATTGTAAGTGACTAAATACGCAACTTCCTGTTCCGGTGGTTGGGCTACAAATATGTTTAATTTTATTTCTCCCATGTAGGTTTTTTGAATTTGAGTTTTCGTGTTTGGTCTGACTGGCATTAAAACTTGAAAACTCTTATCTGGGGGAGTAAATATTTTCCATTGTGACTGCACTACTTCGGGAACATTTGGTTTTTTGTGAGTAGCTATAGGTTGGGATTTACTTACCTCGGCAGAAATAAACCCACTATAAACAAAAGTGGCAGTAATGAAAGGTATTAAAAATTCAATATTCAATTTCATATTCATAATTTGTAGCCCTCGCAGATGCGGTTTTTATTGTTGCTGCTATTTATAACCTAAAAGCAGATAAAGCCGCACCTATTAATCCTACTTGTTGGTTAAGGATTATATGCACCGGTATTTCTTCGAGGAGGGAACGCATTCTGCCTTTTTGGGTGAAATTTAACATAAAACTCCCATTTTGCATCAAGGGCAGAATTTTCGGGGCAATGCCTCCAGCAATATATAATCCTCCGTAGGGTAAGAGTTTTAAGGCTAAGTTGCCGGCTTCTGCACCGTAAGCTTCGACGAACATTTGTATGGTTTGTTCTGATAGGCGATCGCGTTTTTCTAAAGCTGCACTACCAATAGCAGCACCAGGATCAACGGTTTTTTCTGCTTTTCCGGCTTCTTGTTCCCAGCTTCTGACTATTTGGGCTATTTCTGGGTTTTCTGTGTCTATTTGTCTATCTCTTAAAAATTGGTAAATGGAAGTGATCCCTAAACCGGAAACTACTCTTTCTACAGATGCACGTTGAATATCATGTTTAGACAATAAATATTTCAACAGTTGAAATTCTAATTCATTGCGGGGGGCAAAATCTGCGTGGCCACCTTCGGAGGGAAAAACTTGATATTGGTTTCCTTGTTTGATTAAAAAACCTTGTCCTAAACCTGTTCCTGCACCAATAACCGCCATCGGTGCATCAGGTTGATATTTACCAACTTGTAAGGTGACTAAATCTTGTGTGGTTAAACCAAAAATACCATAACCGACGGCTGCAAAGTCATTAATTAGGGAAATTGCCGGAATATTTAATTGTTTTGCTAATCTTTCCGTGTCTAAAAACCAAGCTAAATTAGTGAGTTTAGCGGTGTTTTGTACTACGGGTCCGGCGATCGCAAAACAAGCTTTTTCTGGTGTAGATGTATTGCCTGTTGATAGATTCGCTGCGGCTAAAAATTTTTGGACAATTGGCACTAAATCAGGAAAATCTCCACTGCGGTAACTTTCCTCATACAAGGTTTTTAAACCTAATGAGTTTGAAGACTCTACCAGGCGTAAAATTGTTTTCGTGCCACCGATATCTCCCGCTAATAGTAATGTCATAAAATTTATCAGTTAGTTTGTTAGTTTGTTGGTTTGTGTGTGACTTGTACTTTAATTATTTACCTATCAGTAAACAGTATTGATATTTTTCAGGTTTACTTCCAAATAATTGCTCGAAATCAAATATTCTGACTCCTGACTCCGGTTGGTGAGCGAAGCGATGCACTGAGCGCGCTCGAAGTGTCGAACCAGTGACTCCTGACTTATACAAATCTTACTACTTCCTCTACTGTAGTTAAATGGGAAGTATCTCCTTTTAGTTCTAGCAACCATTGTGATTCTTGACGCACCACTTTTACTAAAGAACATAATGTAGCTTTAACTTCTGCTTTAGCTATATCCCCCACAAATCCCATTGCCGCACCTAACACAGAAGCCCCATGTGCTACTAACAGAATATCATCTGGCCAAAATTCTGCTGCTAAACATCTAGCGGTTTGTGCAGAACGATATCTCACTTGTTCATGGGTTTCGGGATATTTTGCTGCTATCTGGGGTGTGTAGCCTGTGTCTATTCTAGGAAATAATGCTTTTAATTCTGGGGTTGAGAGTCTTTCTGGTTCTTCTGTCATCCATGCGGGATTTAACCACTCACTTAAACCTGTTTCTAGTCTAATCTCTAATTCTAATGCTTCGGCGACTGCGTTGGCGGTTTGCACTGTTCGCAAAAAAGGAGATGCGAAAATATGTTTGATTTTTTCGCCTTTGAGTCTTTTTGCTAGTTGTTGTGCTTGGATCATGCCATCATCTGATAATGGTGGATCATAGCGTTTTTCGGCTGTGAGAAACCAGTCAGGGTTTACAAAATCAAGGCGGTTGGCGTGTCTGGCGATCCAAATAATTTGACTCATGGGGCAAATTTTACAGGTATCAATGCTTGTATTTTGGGTATGTTTTAAATATTAGGGCATAATTGTTATGTTTTGTGATCTTGAAGATGATTTTGTTTTTTTAATGAACCACGTTATGCGAAGCATTTCCCGAAGGGTAGACGCGAAGGACACGAAGAGAAGAGGGAAGTGAAGAAGGAAGTGATTTTTTGTAATATCAACCACTAATTTATCTCTTCTCATAGTTGGCTTACCTGATAAAATTTGTGGATCTGAATGAATGTATTTTCCCCAGTTCATGATTTAAACCATCCCTGATTTTCGGTAATTTCATTTCTTTAATTTTATCTCACGTTTCTCACTAAAAAATTATCATGTCCACAACTTTTTTGAAAACGTCTTAAAATCTCTGTACTACAAATTCCGGGGGTACCATCTTTAGAATAATAAAAAAATACTTCTTATAAAAATCTACCATAATCAGAACAAACAGGATCTATCCCATTAACATTCCATTTTTTGTTAGCAGTAATAAAAGTAGACTTTAAATCTTTAATCGTAGTGCGAAAAGGTTTTTCTGGACTTTTATAATCTGAAGGAATAACTAGAGAATATTTTAAATTTCTACTTAATGTCAGATATTCTATAGGTTTTTTACCCGTACAAGTTCCATGTTTTTGCCATTGATGATCAAAAAGTCGATCATTGGGAAATAAACCTCTAAACTTTTGCTTAACTAATGGTGGTAATTTTTCTGTAGAACAGTTAGCAGGATAACCTTGTTGATATTGTGGCCAAAGTCTATGTAAAACAAAACCGTATTTTTTCCCTGTTCCCAACTCATTTCTTTAACTCGTTTGGCCATGGTGTCTGCACCGATATAAGTCCCTAAAGTTTTTGTCCAACTTGTGGCCATGCGCCATCTGACTGTGGGTAAACTACTTTGTGTGGCAGTGGATGTAGTTTTTCTAGCACAGGCTGTTGTCAGTACGGCTGTTGCAGTGGCGATCGCCCCAGTGTTGATAATTAGCTTGATAATTAGCGGGCAAGATGCCCGCACCACAAGAAATATTTGTATATTTTTTGTATTTGAAATTCCCTAAGATTTTCACTATTTTCAATTTTCAATCATGGCGAAATTGTGCCATAAAACGCCGATCTATACAGTCTTTCCAGTGCCACAATAAGTGATGAGGTGGTAAGGTGAAATTTCCTCTTGTAGCTAAGGCACGCCCATCACCAGTACCAATTAAACTTAAATACTCTTTTTGTGGTTTGTAGGGTTTTAGCGATTTATTTAAAATCAATCTTCGCAAATTTTCATACAGTGGTTTACCTTGACGCACCGCAAATACACCTGCTTTTGGTAGGTGATAATTAATCATTGTGGCAATATCACCTGCTGCAAAAATCTGTGGATGACTAATAGATTGCAAATGATCATTTACTAAAATAAACCCTTTTTCATCCGTAGCAATTCCTGAATCTTTGACCCAATTTGCTGCTGAGGCTTGTGTTACCCAAAATACTTGATTACATTTTAATTTTAACCCAGATTCCGATGTAATTTCTAATTGATTATCTCTTGTAGGTGCAACTTCACAGACATTTTCACCTAAATGTAATTTTACACCTTTATTAATTACAACATCCCGCATAATTCCCCGTACAGATGGGTGATGATTTGGCATTAATTCCCCAGTACGCTGAAATAAATGTACTGTTAAATTTTCTATTCCTAATTTCTGTAAACCTGCCAACATTGATAACGCTAATTCTACACCTCCAGCACCACCACCAACCACACCAATACTTAACTGTTTTTGAGGATTTTCAGAAACCATATTTTGTAATTTATACCAATGTTCTAAAAATTGTTTAACTGGTTTAGCAGCAATTGTATATTCTGCCGCACCTGATACAGACAATTTAGCGGGAGTGCTGCCAATATCAAGAGATAGAATATCAAAATTTACCACAGTTCCGTTAGCACAAAAAACCTGATTACTTTCTAAATCCAAACCAACTACTTGATCAAGATATAACTGAGCATTAGCAAATTTGCTTAAATTTGGCAAGTCAATATGACAGTGAGAATAATTGTAAAATCCGGCAATATGTCCTGGTAACATCCCAGAGTAGGGTGTATATTGATCTGAAGTAATTAAAGTCAAATTTACTCCAGCCACAGGTTGATTACCAAAAAGTTTCAAAACAATGGCATGACTATGGCCACCACCTATCAAAACTAGGTTTTTTAGGTTTTTTAGGCTTGGTTGAGAATTTTGCTGCATCTGGAAACTGCAATAAACTGCAATAAATTTCATCAGGGATTCAATATCAATATAATCATGATTCCCATCGGTTGGTGAGGAATAATCCACTCATAGCCAATTTTTTTAAATATCCCAGTAACTCAAGATTATTTTTATGTATTTTGGTAAGAAAAATCATCCATTGGATGCTGGCAATTCAGAAGGAGGTAAAGAATAATCAAAGCGATAACTCTCATCAAGATTATTTAATGAAACTTCTACAACGACTGGAGAATAATACAATAGAAACCAGTTTATCTGCAATTAATGAATTGGAACGTTTGGCGCAAGATAATCCACAATTTCACTGGATAATTATGGATATGCTGACTAATTTTGTCAGAGAGAAAACAGCTAATCTACCCCCAGAAGAAGTAATTAGCGATTCCTTGGTAGACAAACGGATACTGATTCAATCAGCTATGATTGTAATTGGTAAAAGAGACGTAAAACAAGACCCAGAAAATGAGCAGATTGATTTAAGTTACACAGATTTAAGGGGACTAAACTTACAAGGTATAAACTTAGCACACACTAACCTTTATCAAGTTAATTTATCACAAGCAAATCTGGTTGGTGCTAACCTAGAGGGTGCTATTCTCAGTGCAGCAAATCTAGCTGGTGCAAATCTTACTAATGCTAACTTACATCGAGCTAATTTATATTTAGCGAGTTTAAAAGATGCAATTTTGGATGATGCTATCCTGGAGGGAGCAAATCTACGAGAAGCGAAGTTTACTATTTAATAGACCATATATACGCGAAAACTTCTGTTTTAAGGGGTAAAAAGGAAAGGGTAAGGAAAAAATCTTTACCTTTTTTTGTGTGAAATAAAATTTTACATATCTAAAAATTGCGGCTAAATGCTATACTGTTTTCTTCTATCATCTCCGTAATAACTCATTATTGTGAAGCATCTTTCTAGTATGTCTGCTAAAAAGACAGATGCAACATTGCATTGGTTGATCACTATCATCGTTATTGTGCTTCTGTCATTGATACTGATTGTCTTCGCATCTACTAATATTGACAAGTTATCACTTCAACAGCAAATATCTCAAAAAAATCAAGCATTAACTACTATTGCTATAGTTTTTCTGGGTGTAGCTGTCATAGTTAATGTTTATTATGCAGCCAAAAGAACTCAAGCAATAGAAAAAAATGCAATTACATCTGAGAAAAATCTAGCAATTAGTCTTGAAAATACCAAACTTCTTCAAGAAAGACTGATTGCAGAACGTTTTATTGGCAGTATTTCCCAGTTAGGACATGACAAGGTAGAAACGCGCACAGGAGCTATTTATGCTTTAGAAAGAATTGCCCAAGATTTTCCCCAAGAACATTGGACAATTATGCAAGTTCTCACTGCGTTTGTCCGCGAAAATGCACCCATACAACTAGAGAGGAAAGTACAAAAACCAGAAGATTTCATGACTATTGATTTCGGAAACAATCGTGATCGGATACGCCGACAACAGCAAGCAAATTATTCTCTACCATTAGAATCTTGGAAACTGCGTACTGATATTCAAGCAGCTTTGACTGTGATCGGGAGACGCAATTTTCAACATGATCGAGAAAATCAAAAATTAGATTTACGTAATACCGATATCAGACGAGTTGATTTAGCAGGAGCTAAACTCCAAGGGGTAGACTTACGGGGATCTGATGTGTGTGGTGCAGATTTGCGAAATGCGGATTTAAGTGAGGCGGTTTTGGATGGTGCTAAACTCATCGGTTCTATTCTTTATCAAGCTAACTTATTTAAGGCTAGTTTGCGGGGAGCTAATTTGAGTCGTTCTAATCTCAATCTTGCCAATTTATATGGAGTCAACTTGAGTTCCGCTAATTTGTTTGGTGCAAGTTTGCGTTCAGTTAATTTGCAATCTGCCAACTTGTATAAAGCTAATTTGCAACAAGCTAATCTCAAGGCTGCTAATTTATCAGGTGCTAAGTTATTTTTAGCTAATTTGCAAGGTGCGAAATTAGGGAAAACTAATTTACGTTTAGCAGGGTTAATTGCTGCAAATCTTAATGGTGCAAATCTTAATGGTGCAAATTTACAAGGTGCAAATTTGAATGCTGCAAAATTACAGCAAACAGATATTTATTTTGCTAACCTTAGTGCAGCTAGTTTAACAGAAGCCGATTTAAATCAGGCTAATTTGATGGGTGCTAATCTTTCTCAAGCAATACTTGATGAAGCTAATCTTTCTGAAGCTAATCTCATCGGTGCTAATTTATTAGGCGCTCAACTTGATGATGTTAAACTGACTGGGGCGATTTTAAATGGTGCTAAAAACCTGAAATCTGAACAGATCATTAACGCAGTGGGCGATCGCACTACTCGCCTTCCTGATTATATCGAAGCGCCAGCTAATTGGCGAGAATCTGTTTAATTCTCTAATTAATTATCTAAAACTGTCTTTTTTGCTACTTTCGGTGCATTCTACCTGTTGATGATTTTTATATTTATTGTTATTAATTCATCATATTTATCTAGTTTTAAGTTATTAAATTATGACTTATTTTTTGTGAGCAAAGCTTGATTTTAAAACCATGAATTCGTAATCAAATTAGCTTTTTATCTGAGAGGATTCATAGTATTTTTTAACCAAGGGGAATAACTGTAAGTTTTAACGTTGTTTCAAACTTTTATCTGACAAAGTTTGAAAAATAAAGTTGGAAAAATTCAGACTGCGAAAAAAAGATTATTATTTTAAGGATAAAAGTCTGATGACGTTGAATAATACTAACTCTTTTTCCTCCCGTCAGGAAATCAACATTACACCTGTTTACTCAGGTGATGCTTTTGCAACTCCCATTGACAATAGTTTAAGTTGGAGTAATCGTAGTAGCTTACCAAAAGATGCAAATATTCAGTCTCATGTGACTGCAAACAGCTATAACTCTCAAAATGGTTATGGTTTAGTCAATGCAGGAAAAGCAGTGAGTAAAGCAGTTGGTGTAACCCCCTATCCAGATGCTCCAAAATTGGGTAGAAATAATTGGGGTGCAGACATGGTAAATGCTCCCACAGCTTGGCAAAATGGACATACAGGAAAAGGTGTCATTGTTGCGGTTTTAGATACAGGAATTGACTATAATCACGAAGATTTGAAAAACAATATTTGGACAAATACCAAAGAAATTACTGGTAATGGAATAGACGATGATGGTAATGGTTATGTTGATGATGTTTTAGGTTGGAATTTTAATAGTAACAACAATAATGTTTTAGATAATAATGGACACGGAACTCATGTTTCGGGAACTATTGCCGCCGAAAATAACGGTATTGGTGTAACTGGAATTGCCTATAATTCTCAAATTATGGCAGTTAAAGTTTTAGATGAAAATGGCTCAGGTTCTTATGCAAATATCGCTAATGGTATCCGTTACGCTGTAGATAATGGTGCTAATGTTATTAACCTCAGTTTAGGAGGAAATTCTGGTAATAATACTCTCAAATCAGCTATTGAATATGCGAGCAGTAAAGGTGTAATTGTGGTGATGGCCGCAGGTAATAATGGCGATGCTACACCATCTTATCCTGCTCGTTATGCTGATAAGTCAGGTATTGCTGTGGGGGCGGTAGATCAAAATAATCAACTCACTGATTTTTCTAATCGTTCTGGTTCTCAAGAAATTAAATATGTGACTGCTCCAGGTAAGGAGGTTTATTCTACAATTCCTGATAATAAATATGCTAGTTATAGCGGTACTTCTATGGCCGCTCCCCACGTTGCTGGTGTAGTAGCTTTGATGCTGAGTGCTAACCCGAATTTAACAGAAAGTCAAGTGCGGGAAATTATCATCAGTACGGCGGAAAATAGTACAAATCCCCAACAACCACAACCTTCAAATCCTTCGCCTTCTCTACCTTCTTTCTTTCCGCCTTTAGATTCTTTTTTTCCTATTGATATGATTGATATTGGTTCTCAATTTCCTACTGATATTGGCAATATTGGTGGTAGTTTTCCCTTACCTTTTCAATCAGAATCAACTCAATTACCGTCGGTTGTTGTATCTATTAGTAATGAAGATTTAGGGTTACGGTTTGGTGATTATAATGCCAAAACTCCCAATTTAGAAACCCTTAATTACTACAGTGAGAGCAAAGATAGATGGGAATTACGGGACTATGATATGAATCTAGAAAATATGGATATTTGGAGTTTAGACTATATTTAGTTTTACCTATTGTACTTCTCACATTAGTCTAAACCTTAATAGACCTCTCCGAAAAAGATGTAGGGACAATTCATGAATTGTCCCTACGAATGGGTTTCAGGTTACGCATATTTAATTTTCGGAGATGTCTAATAATTACCCCACCCGCGCTATCGCACACCCTCCCCTTGGTAAGGGGAGAAGTGTGTACCTCATGTAACCCAAATCTATGGTTTTTAAAACCATGAATTTAAGTTTATCTATTTATGTCTAAAGTATGATATTGTCGAAGGTTGAGCAATTTTCGCTACTGCCATTTAATTTTTCTGAATTCCATAACACAAGCGACCAACTAACCATTGTGAAGTTTGATTTTTATCGTCAGTATTTTTTGCTCTTTCAGCTTTCATAGTTTCTGTTCTAATTTTCAAAGCCATAAAAAACTCTTCTAAATTATGCGTTTTTGAACCATCTTGTTCATTGCTTCTAGTTTGCCAATCCCATTCTTTCCACCAAGTAGGAATTTGTAGGTTTTCCGTCAAAATATCAAATTGTAGTTTATAAATACCAGGTTCAGGGAATTTATGAGGTTGGATGACAGCAGTAAAATTTAATTTATTTTCTTGAGGAATAATTTGCCAATCTTTAAATTCAATGGGACTATTTACTGCTGAAATAGCATCAACTGCTGTAAAATTTTTAGCGAACTTATCAAACTTTTCGGCTTTAACTTGTGCTTTCAAGGAATTAGGATCAACAAATAAACTATATTCCGACGGTGCTATGTCCACACTATAATTAATTGTTAAACTATCTTGTTGACGAGAATCTATTTGTAATAGTTCATAGTTACCTTGATTAACTTTACTAGCTGCAACTCCATCCTTAACTAAAGATAGAGTTCTTGTTATACCTTTAGGTGTTGTTGGTAGTGTTTCTAATTTAGATACTTGCTCAATGATATGATCAGGATGGAAAATCATTAACTTACTAATATCGCTATTAGCTAATGATTGATTAGAGTTATATTTTTGTAATTCACCAAAATAATATTTCACATCCTGGTAGGGTCCAATGAACAAAACATAAAATGGTCTGAGCTTTTCTGGTTGTTTACCAGAATTATAATCAAAAGTTTGAAGTTGATTATTTTTCTCTATATAAACCTTACCATTAAATTCACTTTTAACAGCCCAAATACCGACAGCATAATCTTTTTTATCAGAATTAAAATAAATATCTTGGATTTTTTTATTTAATTTAGTTACATCACCGCTATTTTGTTCTAAATCGGTAATTATTACCGTCATTTTTGGCTGGTTTTTGACTGAGGGAATAATAGCAGCATCTATGGGACTAGAGACTGCTTTAAATTTAGCGTTACTGCCATCATAAAAAACAGAAGTTGCCCCAAAACTATAATATTCACTACTTGTAATCTTCTGCATGGGATTAGCAATACGATAATATTCAACTGGTAATTTCCCTGTTAATTCAAATACTGTTCTGAGAGATTTTAAAGCTTTAGTGTAGTTAGTTTCCCCATCTTTGACATAGCCTAACATCGAACCACTGCCATCTAGATAAATAGCCACATTCAGATTATCTGACTTACTAGCTGTTTGATTATTGACAGAATTAACACTGGGAATATCACATCTTAACTCTTCTTTTTTGTTGCAAGCAACTAAAAAAACTGCAATTAATACTAAAAAAGCCCATTTTATACGCATCATGTCATTTTTCTCCATTATTCAATATCAATATTTTGTTGGTTTGTTGCCAAAAATTAATACTTATTAAGTAATTTTACGGCTTCTTGTGTTGACATTCTCAGAATAATATGATTGTATAACAAATACTACTAATGTTAAATCTAAACAAAAAAACAAACTTCTAGATCAGTAGGAATTATAAGGAGGCCTAATGAATCCGTGGGAGATTATCAGAATCATTATATTTACTGTGATCGGTGCTGTACTGATGTTTTTGGGGCAGCGTCTCATATATGAAAATCAAATTATACCCATTCAAAAAGTCCCCTTGGATACATGGCTTGCTGCTGACTATACCACAGCTGCACTGATTATGTTCGGTGTTTGTCTGTTTTCCACAATTTTTTGGTGTGTGTTGGGAGCAATGAGTAAGTCTGGCGGTAGTAGCCGGGGTAAATGGTTGTTAATTTGGTTTTTGTTAGGACTGCTACCTTTACTCACCATTGCTTTTACAGTCTTTTACATCAATCGCAGCGATGAAGCGCAATTTTCATTAATGTGTTTTTTCTTGTTTGATGCTATCTGGTTGTATTGGTTAAATACCGCTACCAGTTCTCCTGAAACCGTCAAATACATTCCCCCTGGAGCTTTTTTTATCCGTCATAAACTAATGGGAGATTAACAAATGTCAATTTATGTAATTGGAATTGGTGGAACTGGTGCTAAGTGCATTGAAGCAATAATTCAATTAGCATCTATAGGACTTTTTAACGAAGAACCCCTAAATTTATTATTTGTTGATGCTGATGAAAATAACGGTAATTTAGAACGAGCGCGAAAAAGTCTGAAAATTTATCAAGACTGCCATAAATTAACTTTGGCTGATAAATTTCCTTGGATGAAAACGGAAATCAGAGACTTTGGTTTATGGTCGCCTTTTGCAAATACCAGCGTTAATAAAAATCTGAGTTCATTTTTTGAATATAACCTGCTCAAAGATGATGAACCAGCATTAGGAAATTTATTTGATGTTCTCTATACTTCGGAAGAAAAAGAAGCTAATTTAGATGTCGGTTTTCGGGGTCGTCCTGCCATTGGTGCGGCGGTAATGAGTCAAGTCAAACTTGATGCTTTAGATTATGATTCATGGGGTCAACTCCTGAACCAACTGCAAACAGATACAGGGGCGGGAAAACGACCAAAGGTATTTTTATGTGGGTCAATTTTTGGCGGTACTGGTGCTTCAGGCTTGCCGACAATTGGGCGATTAATTCATAATAAGTTAGAAAACCTGAGAATCAGAAGTAAAGTAGATATTGGTTGTTTATTTGTTTTACCTTATTTTGGATTTAATCCGAGTTCGGCAGACAATTCAGAAACAGTTTATGCTCGGTCTGATCAGTTTTTATTAAATACAGAAGCCGCCCTGCGTTATTATGGTGGTCAGGCACAAGAAACTTTTGATACTGTCTATTTATTGGGTAATCAGAACTTATCTCCAGTTAAAGTTTTCAGTGTGGGCAAAAACACCCAACGTAATGATCCGCATTTTCTGGAAATGTATGCAGCATTAGCCGCCAGACAATTTTTATTAAACACAACTCCCCAGCAAAAAAGTGTAGTGTTAATGAACCGGGAGAATTTAAAAAATATCACTTGGCGAGATATTCCTGAACAAAAATTAGTCACTGCTGAATTAGTAAATGCCACTCGGTTTGTCTTTGCGTGGTTAGCTGATATTGCCCCACTGTTAGCAGAATGTAAGAGCATTGGAATTAAACAATTTCAAAAAAGTCCTCAAGGATTTTGGTTTACTAGATTCTTTCCAGATAAAGCTGTTTTTGGCAATAATCAACAAAAATCAGTTGATTTTAATGATCCTGAACAACAAAATGCATTAGAAATAATTAGTATTTGGTGTCAAGATTATTTACGCTGGTTATCACAAATTCATCAATGTGCTGACGAAAATATTCAATTATTCAATGCCAAACATTTCGCTAATAGTCCCATGAAACCTGATTATTTATCAGATTTAATCATTGGGGACAGTCGAGATAAAAACCAAAAATCTAGGGATACAGTACAAGACTTGAAAAGACGATTAAATCCTGAAGCTATAAGCAACTTACCCAAAATAGGAATATTTGGACTGGCTAAGGCTTTATATATTGTCTGTCGTTTGTAGGCAGAAATTTCTGTAGAAAAAACTTTTTGTAGAAATAAATTTGTTGATGAGGAAAATTAGATCATGACTAGTGCATATACTAATAATCAATCTGCTTTGTTGTTGCCAAAACTGAAAAATGATTGTGATGTCACATCGGGTAATCCTGGAATTTGGGATACTCAAGCACCAAAAGCTTTTAATGATGTCGCTTCTAGTTTAGATTACAAAGCACCGGGAGCAGTAACCAGCGTGAGTTCTGTTCCCACAGTTTGGGCGCGAGCTTTATCAATGGAAATGGCATTACATAATGATGCTTACCCAATTCGAGAACAAATGATTACTCAATGGCAAGGAATGTTAGCGGTTTTAGCATTAGCAGAAGTCCGCAATTTTCCCATTAAATCCCAACTTTTAGAACTGGAAACAAAGAAAAGTAATCATGTTTTTGCTCGTTCTTTATATGAGCTTTTACCTGATCCTGTTAATACTCTTTATACATTTAATAATAACAAACATCCTTGGGAAGATTTATATCTTTTTACCTGTAATGATCAACCTGTGGGGATGACTTCACCTAGTACCTTAGTTGTACCTTCAGAACAGGGAAAATGGGATAGTATACCTTGGTGGGATGCAAATACATTACAGTTAAAATCACCTCATAATTATCTTAACCAAACAGAAAAAGAACAGTTAGCGTTTTGGTTAGATAACCTCCGCAAAGAAATCAGAAGATATAACGGTGATAGTAAAGCCATTGATAGAATTTTTGGTTTAGTTAATGGGTTTATTAATAGTTTGGGTGTGACAACTACACCGAACTTTCAATTTAGTAATAACCCCACATATTTTGAAGTTGAAATTAACCGAGGGGCGTTAACCGCGCTGAATTTACCTGTTAAGGTAGAGGTGAAAGAATCTAATGTTAGGGTGATTCCCAGTTTGATGAAACCGAATGTTCCGCAATTGTTAATTATTGATCCTGATATTGCTACTGCTTGGAATGAACCACCACAAAATATATCTATTCACGAAGGTAAAACCTTAGCTGCTTTTCGTCCTGAAGATATTGGAATATGGAATAAAAGTAGAAAAGTAGTTTGTTTAGAATCGAAAGATTTATTTTTACCAGAGTTAAAATTTATTGATCAAGAGGGAATTTTACCAGGTGCTTTACTACCTGAAGGTACACAATCTTTAGTTTTTAAGAATCGGAATATTACACCTTTAATTCCTGTGAATCCGATTTTATTAAATTATTTCACCCCGGAGGATTTAACTAAGAAAATTAAATTACAATTGATTAATAATGGTGCAGGTGGTTCACAAGTACGGGTAAGTTTAACGTTACCTCTTTCTGGTGTGAAAGGTGGAAAAGTTCAGCAAATTTTTCTTTTAACTAAGGACTATCCTTTGTTAGAGGAGAATATTATTTATGAAGTTCCGGTGTTAGAGGTGTGGCCTGATTTTCGGGCTAAGGGTTGGCAGGAATATTATGGATTTTACTATGATGCTGAGTATGGGGAGGAGACTTTTCAGGTTAGTTTTCCCGGTGCGAAAGAAGTTCATTCTTTCAAAGAACGTAAAGGATCTTATCAAACAGTACAATTAGATGAATTTCCATCCTTTATTGAATGTAAAGACATTTATACCAATACAATTGGTTTAATTCTGTTAGCAAGTCCAGAAGAAGTTCCACTAACTGGTGAATGGGTAGTTGGTGTTGATTTTGGTACTTCCTTTACTAACATCTATGTTAATAAAAACGATAAAGTAACAGAAAGATTGAACTTAGAAATACTGCATCGTAAAATTACTTATGTGTTAGTAGAAACCAGATTTCCAGTTTTGTTTGAATACTTCATTCCTGAGAGTTTTATTCCTGTAGAGAAACCCTTTCCGATGTCTACAGTCTTAACAACAAAAGGAGAAAGAAACACAAAAACAGACCAATTAAGTCCAATTTTTGATGGTCGTTTATATATTCCCGCACGAAATCGCTTTTCACCCCAAGAAACCTGGATCAAAACTAATCTCAAATGGGAAACTGAGAATTTAGGCAATAACCAACTATTCCTTAAACATTTAGCATTACATATTAGTGCTATAGCCGCTAAAAATGGTGTACAAAAAATTCAATGGTCTTTATCTTTTCCATCAGCTTTTTCACCTAAACAAGAACAGAACTATGCCAAAACCTGGCAGAAAATAACTAAAGAAATAGAAGCCAAAACAGGTATTAAACACAACAGCCCTGGTAAGGATGATGCAACTTATTTCCGTACTGAAAGTTTAGCTGTAGCCCAATATTTTGCTGAGTATGAAGATTGTAATTTAGTTAACTCTACCTGTATTGATATGGGTGGTGGTACATCAGATATTTCTATTTGGCAAGATGATAAGCTAGTTCATCAATGTTCTGTGGAATTAGCAGGACGTGATTTATTTTCTCAGTTCATCGAAATAAATCCTAATTTTCTCAAAAAATTAGATATTAACCCCGATGAATGGACGAGATTGAAAGGAGTTGCTTTCAATGCCAAACTGGATGTTTGGATGCGTCTAGAAGCTGATAAATGGTTAGATAAAAAACGGGATACTTTGGAAGAAAATAAAGAATTTCAAGGTTTATTACGGTTAATGGCAATAGGTATATCTGGCTTGTACTTTTATGTTGGTCAGATTCTATCTGTTTTATATCAAGAGGGTAAATACACTGTTGATGAAATCACTCCAGTCTATATTGGTGGTAATGGTTCACGTTTATTACATTGGTTAGCTGAACGTGGAGAATTTGACAAAAATTCAGAAATAAATGCTTTACTTAGTCGCATGATGAGTGTAGCTTCTGGTTTTACAGATACAGAAGAACCCACACGCCTAAGTCAAAACCCCAAAGATGAAGCTGCTTGTGGTTTAGTGTTAAAAGATAAAAAGCTCAAAGGTTTAAATAAAAAGGAAAAAGATCATGTAATTGCTGGTGAAGGTTGTGAAATAGATAATGAAACCTATAGTTGGCAAGATCGTTTAGAATTTAAGGCTAAAACCATTTCTAAATATCAAATTCCTGAACTAAATCAGTTAAGATTGTTTCTGGATGCTTTTCATGCTAGTCTAGATGATTTAGGAATTGATGGAATTAAACCACTAGAAGGTTATGAATTTGAAAAAGAATATCCAGATGATCCCGATCCGGAATACAATCAAAAGTTGTGGAAAGCTACAGTTAAGGAGTTGAGAAATTCTTTAAATTCCATTAAAGGTGATGTTGAAAGTATAGGTGAAGAACCTCCTTTTATCCTGGGCTTAAAGGCTTTACTGAAAGTTTTAGCTAGGGAATGGTCTGGTAAATAAAGCGGTTTAAATATGGGCGATATTTTCGCCCTGATTGTTTTCTTTCAATTATCAAGTATACAGAGGTGAAAAATGGAAGCTAATTCTAATATATGTCCTGTTTGTAAAACTGAATACGGTGATCATAATAGAGAAGAAGCTATAAGTTATTTCCTTATATTCATAGTTTCTGAATTGAAAAAAGAAAATTTAAATCTGAAAAAAGAGAATCAATCTCTACAAGAAAGATTAGAAAAATATGAAAATACTAATATTTCAGAAAATACATATAATAATCTAGCCGATAATAAAATACAAGAACTACTAAATCATTTTCAACACCCCTTAGTTGTTGAAGCCATTATTAAGATAATTAATGATTATTCTCAGGCACAAAATAATAAATTTCAGATGGAAAATCAAGAGAATTTAATAAATAAAGAAGAGGAATATATTAATCATGACAATGGTGAAAATTTAGATGAAACAAAAACTGATGATGAAGAAACTAAGAGCATCGCAGATAATTATACAGATTATTCTACAATTCTGACATTGCACGAACAGCAATTAGTAAATTCTTATAAGAATCCGGATTTCGATTTCCAGGATTTCCCGGAATGGATAATTAAAGTATCTGAGCCGGAAGAAAGTCAAACTAAGCGTTGGGGAGGCAGTAAAGAAGCAACAATTTTTCAACGTAATCGTCAAGGTAATTATTGGATAATCAATATAGATGATTGTTCATATATAGTTCCTCAAAGAAAATTTAAGATTAATGAATATAGCCAAGAGACATTACTCTCAACTTTTGACTGTCGCGGTTATCAATCAGGTAAATCTGAAAATTTTGTATTGGTAAAACCAGGTAAAGTAACTGTTAAAAATCAATATGAATGGCAATTAATTGACCCAGGTATCTTACAATTTTAATAAACAATATGTGAATATTATGCTAAAAACAAATCATATCAAATATATCTCAGTTTCTTTACTCATCTCTCTGATGGTGGGGTGTCAACGTCCTCCATTAAAATCAGAAAATAATAATGTTAAAGTTCAAGCTAACCCATCTCCTGTAATTTTACAGAACGTGGATGACTTTAATTCGATTTTATCCGCACATACCGAATTAAATAAATCAATAATTCAGTTAAATGCTAATCTCCAGAAAGTTATAGATGGTAACTTAGAAAGAAAAGAATTAGATTTTACCGATTCAAATAAAAAAATAGTTCAATTGAAAAATGCTCTCACAAAAATTAATAATCCAGACAAAATAAAAAACCTCGCAGATATAAACAAGACAATTAGTGATATAGAGAACGCCATCAAACCATTAGAAAAGGGTTTTAGTGATGCTGATGTTACTCAAGTCCAACAAATTATTAAACTCCAAGAAACTCAAAATATTGCACCTAATGGTAATTTTAGGAAAAAAACACAGATACAGTTACAAAATTTTTTGAATAAAAAAAATGAAATATTAAACAAACAATTTGATGTAATTAAACAACTAACAAAAAATCAACAATTATCGGATAATAATGGGATTGTAAGTAACTATCAACAGATCGTGTCAGAAAATCACAATCCTGCTAATCAAGATAAAATTCTGATACCTAAATCTGAACTTGACAGGATTTATAAACTTCTAAATTTGACTGTCAGTGTAAATATTATGAGTTTTATTATCTTTGGGGGATTAATTGCTTGGTTATTTTATAAGTTGAACATATTGGAAACAAAACAAAATCATTCATCAAATAATATAACTCAACCAAAAAGAATTGTAAATTACATTGAAGGAGAATTTACACAGATTAAACGGCATTTTGATAATTTAGATGAAAGGTTAAAAACCATAGAAAGAGGTTATCAAAATCCCCAAAGTCCCAGTTTATCAAATTACACATTTACGAATAATCAACCAATTAATACACCAGTTAATAGAGTAGTACATCCACTTAAATCCCAAACGGAAAATATTTATCAATCTCAGACATCTCTATCTAATCACGAAACCAAAATACTTACAGTATATAATAGTAAACCTCGTTCTTTATCTGCAAATGCAATCACTGTTGCAGAAAGTGATCACACAGTAGAACAGCGTCGTATTGGAAAAAAAGTTGCACCTATTCTAGAAAAAAATCAGTTAGGTAATTACTGGATAGTTCGAGAAGGAAATTATGAATATCTTGTACCCAAAGGCAATATTAAAATTAATGAGTATAATTATGAAACAATATCAAGCTGTTTTGAATGTATAGGATATCATCCCAGTTCTTCCAGTAGCTTTACATTGTTAAAACCAGCAACAGTATCATCTATTGGACAACATTGGCAATTAGTAGAACCTGGAAAATTACAATTTTAATAACTAAAAGAATCAATTAAATTATATGCCAGCTAATAATCTTGAAAAAGTAGATTTTTCAGAACAGGAATGTTTAGAGTGTTGTTTCAAATTAAAGGAAGTAAGGTTACAATTAGGTTTTAATTACTCAAACCTGCTAAAGTGGTAATGATAGGTAATTTACAAACCTGGCAATTGACGGAGAAAGGAATTATTGAATTTGAGTAGATGTAGATGAATATGAATAATAATTTACATGATTTAAAAATGAAAACTGACAGCTTATTAACTAAGCTCAAAGAACTTCAACTGACAACCAAGGATTTATTTTTAAACAAGCTCGTATTTATCGAACAAGAGAGTATTTTACCAGGTGCTTTACTTCCTCAAGGTACGCAATATTTAGTATTTGCAAATCATCAGATTACTCCTCTTTTACCGCTTAATCCAATTCTACTAGATTATTTTACTCCAGAAGAATTAACTAAACAGCTTAAATTTGAATTGATTGATGAAGATGATTTATCACAGGTAAGACTAATTTTAGATTTACCAAATAGTGAAACTCCTTTGTTTAAAGATTATACAATTCAAGCAGAAAATCTTATTCCTGAAGTTCCAGTTTTAGAAGTATGGCCTAATTTTCAAGCAGAGGGATGGAAAGAATATTACGGTTTTTGTTATGATGCTGAATATGGAGAAGAAACTTTTCAGGTTTGTTTTCCTAATGTAGAGGAAATTAAGCAATTTCAAGAAGGTCGAGGTAGTTATAAAATAGTTAGATGTACTCAATTTCCTAAATTTATTGAATGTAAAAATATTCAAGAACATACAATTGGTATTATTTTACTACCAACACAAAAGAAAATAGAGCTTGCATATTCCTGGAAAATAGGTATAGATTTTAGAAGTGATTATACTAGCGTTTATGTTAATAAAGATGATAAAATTGTTGAATCTTTCAAATCAGATAATCTACATCATAAAGTTACAGATGTTTCTATAGATACTAGGTTTCCAGTTTTATTTGAATACTTCATTCCTGAAAGTTTTATTCCAGTAGATAAACCATTTCCCATGTCTACCGTACTAACTACTAGGGGAAGTGCAGACATAAATCAAGAACGTCCAATTTTTGATGGTAGAGTTTATATTCCTGTTCGGAATAGATATTCACAACAAGAAAGCTGGGTTAAAAAAGATTTACAATGCTCAACTAAAAATCTTAGATATATTCGGTTATTTCTTAAACACCTCATATTACACCTGACTGCAAATGCTGTTAACAACAAAGTTAAAACAATTGAATGGTGTATTTCCTATCCTCCTCAATTTTCCCGTAAAGGTAAATATAAATATGCTCAAATGTGGCAAGATATAACCAATAATTTACAATCTAAAACAGGTGTTAAACATCTTTGCCCCAATATTAATGATATTCAATATTTTCGATCACAAAGTTTAGCATTTGCTCAATATTTTACTGAATATGAAGATTATGATTTAGTAAATACCACTTGTATTGATATTGGTAATGTAAATTCTAATATATCTATCTGGCAAGATAATCAACTTATTTATCAATGTTCTCTAAATTTTGGTAAAATAGACTTATTCTCTCAGATAATAAAAACTAACCCTCAGATTTTGAAAATATTTAATATTGAACCTGACAACTGGATAAAATTTCCAGAATATGCTTTTTATGACCAGTTAGATATTTGGTTAAGATTAGAGTCTGCAAACTGGTTAGAACGAAAAAGAGAGTTATTTATAAATCATCCTGAATTTCAAAAACTGATAACATTAATGTCTATTGGTTTATCTGGGTTGTATTTTTATATTGGTCAAATTCTTGCTGTTTTACACCACGAGGGTAAATACACTCTTAAAGAAATTACTCCTGTTTATATTGGTGGAATTGGTTCACGTCTTTTAAATTGGTTGTCAGAAGGTGGAGAATTTGATAGAAATTCAGAAATTAATTCTTTACTCAGTCGCATGATGAGTATAAGTTCTGGTTTTCCTGACACAGAAGAAATTACACGCATGAGTCAAAACCCTCAAGATGAAGTTGCTTGTGGTTTAGTTTTGCAAGATCAAAAATTACAAGAATTAGATATAAATTTAAACACTATTGATAAATATGAGATTACTAATTTAACTCAGTTACAGCTATTTTTTGATACTTTCCATGATAGTTTAGATGATTTAAGAATTGAAGATATTAAAGCAATAGAAGGTTATAACTTTAATAAACCAGAGTATGAATATAATCAAAAATTATGGAGAGCTACAGAAAGAGAACTAAGAAACCTTTTAAATTCTCAAAAAGGTGATATTGAAAATATCCAACCAGAACCACATTTTATTGTAGAATTAAAAGCATTAGTTAGAGTATTATATAAGGAGATAGATAATCTATGACATCCAATTTTCAAGATGATTTAATTCGTAGAATTAAACAACTAGAGCAAATTATTGAACAAAACCTGACACCGCGAATCACTAATATAGAAAATTACCTATCTACACTTACTGAAAAAGTCCAAACTGGTTCAGTTATCGTCACAAGTGCTTTTACAACGGAAAAAATCACACCCCTAAATATATCTGAATTAGAATTAATAGAAGTTTATAATAACGTTCCCAAAGTTTTATTAAAAAACTCAATTATTGCCGAATTAACAGCTAAAAGTTATCGAGAAGATAACCAAAATCAACCTGTTTTATTAGAAAAAGATGAAAATGGTAAATATTGGATAATAGTATCTAATCAAAATAATATCTTTCTCTTACCTAGCATTAACATTAAATTGCATATTCATAAACTAAAAACTGTAGAAAAATTATTTGATTTTCGTGGTATTACTCCCACAGTAGATACTCATTTTCTATTAATTAAACCTGCTAGAGTATCCAGTTTACCTAGTGGTAAGGAATGGAAGTTATTAGAAAAGGGAATTTTAGAATTTACTAATGATATTTCTGGTGTTTCATTTAGATCATATTTAGATATAGATGAGCAACAAAATCAAGTTAAAAATAATTTAGAAAAAAATAATTTAGAACTTGAAAAAATCAACAATGAACTAGATGAATTAAAATTACACTTGCAGCAGTTACAAGAGGTAAATAAAAATTTACCATCACAATTAAACGCAGAAATAAACATACCAGAAATTAAAGATAATCAGGCAAATACTAACCTAGAAATCCTGAAAATCAATAAACAATTAAATGAATTGAAATTGGAATTAAAAAGCGAATTTGATAAAATTTCAAAATCACAAATTCAAAATATATCAAAAGATGCTATTTATGAACAATTGGATAATTTTAAATCAATGTTAGAAAAAATGCAGGAAGAACGCAACAACTTAGAAACTCAAATAGGAAAAATTGCAGTTCTTAGAGATTATGTTTATCTACAAATAGATTTAATTAAGGTGCGGTTAGAATATTTGGAAAATAAACAGGATAATTGAGGATGTTGAATTTGATGAGTATTCATTAACTATAAAAAGGGCGGGCAAGACTTGTACTGAGCGGTTAGTGAGCTTGTACTGAGCGACCTGTACTGAGCGCAGTCGAAGTAAGTCGAAGTGCGGAGTCGAACTATGTCGAAGTATGCCCACCCCACAAGATTTTGCAAATATTTAATAATAATTACCTCACAGAAAAAGCCTCACTAAATCTGCGGGTAATTGGCTCAACAATAAAGGTTAAAATCGACTTCTTCCGCGTCACAATCTCCGCATTTGCCACCATCCCCGGCGTGAATTCCACCTCTTTACCCCGCACAGTCACGGAATGCTTACTTAACTTAATTCTCGTCGGAAAAACCAAACCTAATTTTTCATCAACCACCGCATTCGGACTAATTTGTAAAACTTCCCCATCAACTACACCAAATTCTTGAAAGGGAAAAGTGGCTAATTTCACCTTTGCTTTCATTCCCTGACGAATAAAACCAATATCCCGGTTTAAAACTTTTACCTCTAACAGCATTTCTTCCCCTTCGGGTAAAATTGACAGCAATTCTTCCCCAGACTGTACAGGTCCTTTGGTAGCTTTGACTTTATAAATTGTTCCCGCTACTGGTGCTTTAATTGTTTCTCCATCTTTTTCTTGTTTCGCTTGTTCTAATTGTCCTGCAACATTGGCTAATTCTTCTTTACGTCTATTTATTTGCGTTAAAATTTCACTTTTTCTTTCTGATGCTAATCTTAAACCTTGATTTTTGGCTGCTTGATAAGCTTGTTCAGCTTGGTTAATTTCTTGTTTTTGAGCAGCAATATCTTTTCCTAAAGATGCTACTTTATCCTGTGTTTCTGTAACTCTATTTTTGGCATTAGTTACTTCATTCGTGGCTCTAATAATATCAGTATTTGCTCGATTTAATCTTTCCTGGGCTTCTAAATAATCAACTCTGGGAACAGCACCAGGATTTAATAAGGTTCTCAAATTTTCTTCTCGTTGTTGGGCAATTTTTAAACTTTCTTCTAGTTTAGCACGGATATTTTCTGCATTCACTAAATTAGTTTGAGCATTAATCACACTGGTTTTAGCATTAGCTAAATTTTCTTCTAACCGAGTTAATCTAATTTTCGCTTGTTTGATAATTGAAAGTTGGCGTTCTGCTTCTGCTTCTGCTGCTGCTTGTCTAGCTTTATAATCTAATAACCGGGAATTTAATAACTCATCTTGTAATTTTGTTCCCGCAGTATTTCCCCCAGTTCTTTCAGCTTGTAATCTTTGTAAATCTTCTTCAATTAATTTACTTGATTTCGCTAATCTGTTAACATCGGTTTGTTGTAAATTAGGGTCACGTTCAATTAATATTTGATCTTTAGTTACGCGATCGCCCTCATTAACTTTCACCGCTACAATAGATCCATTACCTAAAGATGTCACCGGTCTCACTTGAGTAGAAGCAATTAATTCTCCCGGTGCTGTCGCTACTTCATCAATTTCTGAAAAATGCGCCCAGGAAATAGTACCAAAGACAATAACACTAATAGTTCCCGCTAATAATCTTGTATAAAGTGGTGGTAATTCCTGTACAGCTTTACCCAATTCATAGGATAATTGTTCCTCTGGTTTAGCAAAATTTTCTTTTGTTTGACGTGCTTGAACAGGATTTGCAGATAGGGAATATTTCATATATTTGGTAATTGGTAATTGGTAATTGGTAATGGTTAATTGGTAATTGGTAATTGGTAATTGGTAATTGGTAATACAATTTTGGATTTTGGATTTTGGATTGTTTTTGTCAATTCCAATCTAAAATCTAAAATCTAAAATTTTCTTCCCCAGTCACCAATCACCAAAATTAAATTGCTAAATAACGCCCCAAAAAGTTTTCTAAAGTTTCCAATTGCAAGTTATAAATCCTTTCTAAATTGGCAATTTCTTCCGATGTACAGTAAAATTCATTAGCTAATAAAGTGCGAAAAGTTCCTAAACCTGTTTGTGTTGAAGCGTCAAATAAACCTAATACTCCCCGTAAACCATCAACCGCAAATAAAGGAACATTAATGATGATTGGTTGTTTGTTAAAGATGCGACTAAAAATTTTGGGAATGTCCTCACGCAATAAAATTTTAGGTCCTCCTAATAGTAAAATTTGATTACGAGCCTCAGCAACGGTTAAAGAATCTACGACTATTTTGGCTAAGTCATCGGTACTAATAATAGATGTGCGATTTTTGGGATCACCGATGAGCAAATATAAATCAGTTTCTCTAAACCGTTCCGCCAAAGGTAGCAGGTTTGATGCTAAACCAGATGGGCGTAAAATAGTGTAATTTAAGCCACTACTTTGCAGATATTTTTCTACTGTGCGTTTAGTTTTGAAAATGGGAGCGTCTTCATATCCTCTTTCAGCACCTAAAACGGATATCAAGACAAAATGCTCAACAGTTAGTAATTTTATGGACAAATATCCTCAAGCTACTTTGACCAGTATTACCCGGAATGGGTAGATATATTTCACACCTTGACAGGCTTTTTTGATATCCTGTTCTCTCCGCAAATCACCAATAAATATATCAGAAACCCGGTGTTATAACTCGCTCTAATGAGACGTAAGACAAACAAAAGACCTTACCGACTTCTGTTGTTGACGTAATAACCGCACCATGCGGCGGCCAATATCTCCCGTTGCTCCAGTTACTAGAATCATAACTTTTGGATTTGAGTATGGGGCTTTATGTAGTTAAGTTTAATCACTATTTTCAAATCAGCAAATTCCTAAAATCCGAAATTTTACAATTTTTGTTTAAAATAATAATGTTGGGATTAGTTGGGATTTAGTAAAACTGATGCAAATACCAGAAACAAACCCAAAGCTGAAAATACCTGTATCCAGTCTCTATGTTAGTGACTTTTATGCTTGGACACAGGAACAAGCTGATTTACTCCGCAACCATCAATGGCATAAAATTGATTGGCAAAATTTAATTGAGGAAGTTGAATCCTTGGGGAAACAGCAACGTCAAGAACTGCGAAATCGTTTAAGTATTTTAATAGGACATTTATTAAAATGGCAGTTTCAACCACAACGCCGCAGTCGTAGTTGGTTAGCAACCCTTCGCATTCAACGCTTAGATACTATTGAATTACTTGAGGAAAATCCGAGTTTAAAATCCTATCTTGAGGAGGCACTTGGTAAAGCTTATTTGAAAGGTGTGGAATTAGCTGTTAAAGAAACTGATTTACCTCGTAGCAATTTTTCTGCTACTTGTCCTTATAGTTTGACGGAAATTTTAGATGATGGTTTTTATCCTGGTGAAGCTAGTGAGTTAGTCAATGAGTGAGAATCGTTAAACATTTTTAATAGTCTTATTAGTGATATTTTGTGTAGTCTTCATTTTACGGAAATAAGCCTAACCGAATCCATAATTGCCTTGCTATCACTTGTGATTGACTATTTAGTTCTAAAGTTTTTACAGTTGCTCGTCCGATAGGCGTTATACCTATAATCAAACCAGTTTGAGAATTAACTTGAAAATGATCTTCCCATCTGTCTTCTCTGGGATTAAAAAGACGAACTTCCATATTAGATTCAGGATCTATTTCACTAGTACGTGTTCCTTTACGCAGATTACAAGAACGACAAGCAAGGGCGAGATTAAATTCAACATTAGCACCACCACGAGAAATAGGAACTATATGTTCAACCTCAAAGGGAAAATTAAATACTAATTCGGGTGCATGACAATATTCACAACGATGAATGGCGCGATTTGCCACCAGATTATAAAATGGGTTCATTGACTTGATCGTTGTGCTAAATATGCTGTTCTGGCTGTAGCAGCATTGAGTTCAAGATTAACAAGATTATCTAACTCCATTTGTATTTCTGGGGAAAGTATCTGTCCTTGATCTCTTGCTGTTCTCCACATATTCATTAGCTCTGATAAACGTTGTTGTTGCTCGCTAGTGAAGAATTGGTCAGGATGAAAGTTATCAATAACTAATATGGCACGAAATTCAACTTTACCTAACTGCGTAGTCAAAGCATCTAAAGCTTGACCTGCGGTTTTGCCAACACATTGTTTATCACCAGCGATGGCACGATAACACACTTCACCACTGGCATTTGATATGGGCAAAATAGCAACTGTAGTCATAATGCTGATTTGGGTATCTGTTGTTTATTAATTATAAGCTCTACTGAAAACAGGCGATCGCTTTCTATTTTTTAGCTTGATAAAGTGCGATTGCGCGGAGCGCACTGCCGTAGGCAATCGCTTTACTTGCTATCCTCTAAAATTCCACCACCACCGGCGTATGATCACTAGGTTTTTCTAACTTCCTGGGTGCAATATCAATAATACAACTTTGAGCGCGTTCATAAAGCACAGGTGTTAAATAATGATGGTCTATTCTCCAACCTAAATTTCTTTTAAAAGCCGCCGTCCGATAATCCCACCAACTATAATTTCCCCCCTCTTGATTAAACTTTCTCAAAGCATCCGCAAAACCCAAATCAAGTACATCTTTTAAAGCTTGGCGTTCTGGGATAGATGCCATAATGTGATTTTCTATTTTTACTTTGTCATTAATATCTATATCTTCCAAGGCAATATTAAAATCACCACACATAGAAATAGCCGGATTTGATAATAGTAATTGCTGCAAATATTTCCGTAATACTGTTAACCAACGCAGTTTATATTCATATTTTTCACTTCCCACCGATGAACCATTAGGAACATAAAGATTGACAATTCTCACTCCATCAATTACACCACTAATTACCCGCTTTTGTTCATCCCAAACTGGATCTAAATCTGTTAACACTGAACAGAAACCCATACTCACATCTTCCAAAGGTTGACGGCTAATCAGTGCCACTCCGTTATAAGCTTTCTGTCCGTAAATATAAAGATGATAACCTAAGTTTTCAAAAGAATTTAAGGGAAAATCCTGATCTACAACCTTCGTTTCCTGCAAACACAAAACATCAACAGGATTTTCACTTAACCAGTTGATCACCTGTTCTAAACGAGTCCGAATTGAATTGACATTCCAAGTAGCGATTTTCATGAGTTACTTATCAGTAGGATAGTAAATAAAGAAATATAGAATATGTAAATTTTTTGTAATCATTTTTGATTGTGAATTTTTTTGTTCAACCTCCCATTCACTTAAAAATAAGCTATAAGTAATTGATCCCTGCTGTAAATGCGTATTCGCAAATACAAAATAGGCAAAATTGTAAGTTAGGCTACAGAAAATTATAAATGATTATGATCCCCCAGATAGATGAAAATATAAAGTACTTGCTTGTAAACTAATAAAGACGTTAATTGTTAGCACTTGCTACGACTGTGATATTACATTTGTGAGTGAGTTGATAATACAGTTAACCGAGAATACGCTTTTCTAATAGTCAGTCAGAAAAGTTAACTTAAATGGAAGAAAAGTAAGCATAAATGCTTTTACCTCATAAAATAATTTCAGGATTGGTAGCAGGTGATGTCAAATCAATAAATCAATATAAATCAATATATATGATGTTGACACTCTTTGTAGACCAAACCAAGAATCGCAAGATATAGCATATTAGCTCAATTTTCACCAGAAAATATCCCAAAATATGCAAATTCTGTCACCAAGCGGAGAGGTTGGAACTTTCACAGATACATCCATTTAGGTGTAATCAAATTAGGTGTAATCAAAATTTTTTTGCTCGATTACAACAACAAACTTTTTTAGGAGGACATTGGTATGAGTAATAGAGCCAACACTTGCCCATGCTGCGGTGGATCAATCCTACGTCATGTCCGTCATGGTGAACTATATTGGTTTTGCCTTTCGTGCCGACAAGAAGTACCACTGTTAACTATCAGTCGCTTATCAAATCATTTGGAAACCCGTAACACAGGAGTAGTTACTCCGTCTGCTGTTAACTCAGTAGAGTAATCTAATGCGGCTGGTTCTGAATATCTACAGAGTGGAAATAGACAAGTGAATACCATATTTCTTGAGAGCAAGCGTCAAGCTAGAGATGGCGCTTGCGCTTTGGTTTGACTTTGTTGCCAGAACAGCGGATAACTTCCAGTTAATGTCGATATGATATAAAAGTAGATAAAACTTAAAGAATATTCATCAAATGCTGATTCACTCATCTGACTTGCCCAAAGTCAAAGACTCAGTAGGCAAAAAAATTCTCTTAGGTAATGAACCTAAACCAGAACTAATTGCGATTCTAGCAGTCTACTTTGTTCAAGGCATATTAGGGTTATCGCGTCTAGCCGTTAGCTTTTTCCTCAAAGATGAATTGCAACTGAGTCCAGTTGAGGTATCAGCACTGTTGGGAATAGTTGCTCTACCTTGGATGATTAAGCCATTATTTGGCTTTATTTCCGATGGTTTGCCCATATTTGGCTACCGTCGCCGTCCCTATCTAGTGTTATCTGGGATACTGGGGGCTGGTGCTTGGGTAAGTTTGGGAACAATAGTTAATAGTAGCTGGGCGGCAACAATTGCGATCGCCCTATCTTCCCTTTCCGTTGCCTTCAGTGATGTCATTGTAGACTCCCTAGTTGTCGAACGTGCCAGAGTAGAAACCCAAGCCAAAGCTGGTTCTCTGCAATCTTTGTGCTGGGGTGCTACTGCTCTTGGAGGCTTAATTACTGCTTACTTTAGCGGCTTACTCCTAGAATATTTCAGCACACGCACAGTATTTTTAGTCACGGCATTTTTTCCGCTAATTATTTCCGTGGTAGCTTGGTTAATTGCAGAAACACCAATTAATCAAGACACTACACAACCTCAAGCAAATAATCTTCTCTCCACCTCCAATCAAATTAAACAACTGGGTAAAGCGATTACACAAAAAGCAATTTGGATACCCACAGCATTTATCTTTCTGTGGCAATCTACCCCCAGTGGAGAAGCAGCTTTTTTCTACTTTTTCACCAACGAATTACACTTTCAACCTGAATTTTTAGGCAGAGTCCATTTAGTTACCAGTTTAGCCTCATTAATTGGAATTTGGATTTTCCAACGGTTCTTAAAATCCGTACCATTTCGAGTAATTTGTGGCTGGAGCATCGTCATTTCTGCTGCATTAAGAATGACAATGTTAATATTAGTAACCCACACTAATCGAGCATTAGGAATAGATGATCAATGGTTCAGTTTAGGTGATAGCTTAATACTCGCAGTCATGGGACAAATTGCCTTCATGCCCGTGATGGTATTAGCCGCAAGAATATGTCCCTTGGGAATAGAAGCCACATTATTTGCCCTCTTAATGTCAATCTTCAATTTAGGAGGAGCTATTTCCAGAGAGTTTGGGGCTTTAATCATGCACTGGTTAGGAATTACCGAAAATAACTTTGATACCCTCTGGTTACTAGTAATTATCACCAATGTAATTGCCCTTGTACCATTGCTATTTATCAAATTTTTACCAGGTGAAGAAACAGAAACTATCACATCTACTCAAAATGCAGTAATTCAGTGAATTAATCAAAACCATTTAATTTTCATTTTTGTTTTTTGAAAAGTACATTCATGATGTACTGTTGAAAAAATATCATCTTGTCTTGAAAAAATAAAAAATACCAAAATATGCAGATTTTAGAACCTCAAAACCAGCAAACGTTAGCAAAATCTTACAATCAAGAAGATTGGCAAAAAGGATATGAATCACTCAAACAAGAATACGATTATTGGATTGATGAAATAGAAGGGGTAATACCCGCAGAACTACAAGGAACACTATTGAGAAATGGACCCGGTTTATTAGATATCAACGGACAAAGATTACATCATCCCTTTGATGGGGATGGAATGATTAGCCGCATTACATTTACTAACGGACGCGCCCATTTTCGTAATAAATTTGTAGAAACAGAAGGTTATTTAGCAGAAAAAAAAGCTGGTAAAATTCTTTATCGTGGCGTATTTGGTACACAAAAACCAGGAGGTTGGTTAGCTAATGCCTTTGATTTCAAAATCAAACATATTGCTAATACTAATGTTATCTATTGGGGTAAAAAACTATTAGCTTTATGGGAAGCAGCAGAACCTTATTTATTGCATCCCCACACCTTAGAAACATTAGGCAACGAATATTTTAATGGTGTTTTATCCCCAGGTGAAGCTTTTAGCGCCCATCCCCGCATAGATCCCAATGGTAAATTAGTTAACTTTGCCATTAAACCAGGACTATCAACCACAATTACAATTTTTGAACTCAACACCAACGGCGAAATTATCAGTAAACAAAATCATAGTGTTCCTGGTTTTTGCTTTATTCATGATTTTGTCATCACCGAAAATTACTGTATCTTCTTCCAAAACCCTGTTAATTTTAATCCCATACCTTTCGCTTTAGGAATGGCCAGTGCTGGACAATGTATTCAAGTCCAAAAAAATCAACCCACAAAAATCATTATTATTCCCCGCAAAGATAGTAAAGCTGAGAAAGAAGAAGTCAGAACTTTAGAAACCCAAGCAGGTTTTATTTTCCATCATGTCAACGCTTTTGAAGTGGAAACTGAAATTATCATTGATTCAATTTGCTATGAATCATTACCAGAAGTAGAACCAAATACTGATTATCTACAAACCAACTTTGACACCAATGCACCAGGACAAATTTGGCGATTTGATATTAATTTGCCGGAGAAAAAAGTACAAAGTCAGTTAATAGATAAACGTGCTTGTGAATTTCCTACTATTCATCCGAATAATGTAGGTAGACCATACCGTTATTTGTACATTGCTGCGGCTCATAACCCCATAGGAAATGCACCCTTACAAGCAATCATGAAAGTAGACTTAGCAACAGAAAAACGAGAAATTTGGAGTGCAGCACCACGGGGTTTTATGGGTGAACCAATTTTTATTCCTCGTTCCAACTCTCAACAAGAAGATGAAGGTTGGGTAATAGCTTTGGTTTATGATGCAGAACATCATCGCTCAGATGTAGTGATTTTAGATGCTCAGGATTTTTCAAAAGGTGTAATTGCTAAATTACACCTTAAACATCATATTCCTTATGGTTTACATGGGAGTTTTACACCAGAAACATTCATTTAATTAATGTAGGTTGGGTTAAGCGTAAACCCAACACAACAAAATCATATTAAATAGAACGGAAAAACACCTTTAAACCATCACTGGGTTGAGACGTGGGTATCATTTTTAAATCTAAATTTTGTCCTGGTACAAGTTCCCATTCATAACCACGCAACAGCAAAGCAGCAAATATTTTCATTTCCAACTTAGCAAATTCTTTACCTAAACATTCTCTCATCCCACCACCAAAGGCAACATAACTAAAAGGTTTAGATTTGTCCTCATTTCTCTCTACACTAAACCTTTCTGGATCGAAAGTTTGAGAATTTTTATAAATAGTTTCATCTTGGTGGGTTTTCCCTATTTGATACAGTACACTCCAACTTTGAGGAATACTATATCCATTAAATTCACAAGTTTTAGTTACAGAACGAAAACCACCACCAACAGGGGGAATAACTCGCAAAACTTCCTTGAGTATTTGGTCTAAATAAGTCATTTGTTTTAAATGTTCAGATGTGAGCGCACCTGTAACATTTATTTGTTGTTGTTCTTTTCTTGCTGCTGCTAAAATGTCTGGGTTTTGTGCTAACAACAAACAAAAAGAAGACATTGCCGAAGTTAAGGTTTCATGTCCAGCAAATAATAATGTTAAAATTTGATCTTTGAGTTCATTTACACTCAAACTATTACCATCTTCATCTTTAGCATTTAACAACAAACCCAAAGCATCTTTTTCTGAATTTTCTGAGATTGGCTGCTTTTGACGTTGTAAAATTATATTTTCAATTTTCGCTAATAACAGTTCTCGACTTTTTAGAGCTTTACCAAATTTAGTCCAAGGTAAACGAATGGGAAGAGTAAATAAACCTTGACACCATTCTTCAAATAATTCAGCAAAATGAGGATCATTAGTAGTATCTGTTCCTACTAATAATTTACAAGCCACATCAAAAGTATATTGTCTGATTTCAGGATACCAGGTTAATTGACCTAAATTTAACCATTTTTGTAAATAGCTATTAGTAATTTCCACCATTGTAGGTGTATAACTTGCTAAAGCTCTGGGTAGAAATGCTTGAGCTAATAATTTACGTCGGGTTTGATGAATGCTTCCAGTTTGCGTTGCTAAAGATGCAGGACCAAGCAATTCTGAAACAGTCTTAGGCCATTGAATTATAAAATTCTGATTTTCACCACTAAATACAAAGCGGTTTGCATCTGCTCCTATCATCATAATTGTAGGAGAACCAAAGATATTAGTTTTAAAAATGTTGCCGTATTTCTGTTGTCTTTTTCTGGCAAAATTTTTATCTGTTAAAAAACTAATTGTTTCACCAATGATAGGTAAACCAAAGTTTCCCGGTGGTAAAGGTAATTGATTATCAGTAGAAATATCTTGGTTTTTTGATTTGTTTTCTTGGATTTTCATAATTGTATATAGTTTGATGGGATACTAATGTTATCAGTTGGTATTGGTAATTGCTAATTAATAGTTTTTGAAGTTTATCCTATTAAACGATTTAATCTTTTGTAGACATCATCATCATTACGTTTACCAACTAAAATAACTTCTACTAAATCTTGCTCTTGATAGTATCTATAAATAATGCGATATTCACCACTATCTACTCGATAAAAACCCTGATAACCAGATAGTTGTTTTCAGAACTTGTCAGATATCTGACTTCTAACATTGAATTATGTTTTTTAACATCATCATCAAAGAAGTCGGGGTCTAGTGTCTCAGAAGTTTTCAGATACCCGACTTCTAACGTTCAGTTATGGTGTGTTAATATTCTCAAAAAGAAGTTAGGGATCTAGTTTCTTGAAAAATACTTTTAACCCATCACTCGATTGAGGCATGGGTGTCATTTTTGAATCTGAATTTTGTCCTGGTACAAGTTCCCATTCATAACCACGTAAGAGCAAAGCAGTAAATATTTTCATTTCTAACTTAGCAAATTCTTTACCTAAACATTCTTTAATTCCCCCACCAAAGGGAATGTAACTAAAAGGTTTAGATTTGTCCTCATTTCTCTCTACACTAAACCTATCTGGATCGAAACTCTGAGGATTTTGATAAATATTTTCATCTTCATGGGTTTTGTATATGTCATACACTACCACCCAACCTTCAGGAATAGAATAACCATTAAATTCACAGGTTTTGATTACTGAACGAAAACCACCAAGTATGGGGGGAATAAGTCGTAAAATTTCCTTAAGTATTTGGTCTAGGTAAGTCATTTGTTTAAGATGTTCAGCTGTGAGGTCACCTGTACAATTTATTTGTTGTTGTTCTTGTCTTGCTGCTACTAAAATTTCTGGGTTTTCTGCTAACAGCAAACAGAAAGAAAAGAGTACAGAACTTAAAGCTTCATGTCCAACAAATAATAATCCTAAAATTTGATCTTTGATTTCATCTACACTCAAACTATTGCCATTTTCATCTTTGGCATTTAACAATAAATCCAAAGCATCTTTTTCTGAATTTTCCAAACTTGGTTGTTTTTGACGTTCTACAATAATCTTGTCAATTTTTGCTAATAACAGTTTTCTGCTTTTCACAGCTTTACTAAACATAGTCCAAGGTAAGCGAATGGGAATAGCGTGTAACCCTTGACACCATGCTTCAAATAATTTGTGAAAATCATGGTCATTAGTAATGTCTGTTCCTACTAATAATTTACAAGCTATATCAAAAGCATATTCTCTCAGTTGAGGATACAAAGCTAATTGACCTAAATCTTTCCATTTCTGTAAATAGCTATTAGTAATTTCTACCATTGCAGGTGTATAACTCGCTAAAGCTCGCGTTTGAAATGCTTGGGCTAATAATTTACGTCGGGTTTGATGTATGCTTCCTGTTTGCATTGCTAAAGATACAGGACCCAACAAGTCTGAAGTATTCTTATCCTGTCTAACTGTGAAATTCCGATTTTCACCACTAAATATAAAGCGGTTTGCATCTGCTCCTATCATTACAATTGTAGGAATACCAAACATATTAGTTTTAAAAACGTTACCGTATTTTTCTTGTCGTTTATTAATAAAGTTTTTATCTGTTAAAAAACTAATTGTTTCACCAATGATAGGTAAACCTAAGTTTCCAGGTGGTAAAGGTAATTGATTATCAGTAGAAATATCTGGGTTGTTAGATTTGTTTTCTGGGATTTTCATAAGGATTATCAAGTAAAAGTTTAGGTTTTTCAGTTTTAAGTACCCAAGCAAAATTAATTTACAGCGATTTTTAGGCAAGTGTATAAAATTTAAAAAATTGTAATATATTTGCGTTCTTCAGTAAAATAATTGTTGCTACACATAAATATAACCAAACAAATGTAACAAAAACTACAAAATTCTTATTTTTTCAAAAAAACAGGGTAAGCTAACCATACATATCCGGTTCACCAAAGTACCGTGATGAGGAGTAAATGTTATGGTGACAACCTCGCGCCCATTGTGGGAAAATCATTCTCCAGCCCATATTTGCCCGTTTGACCAAGCTTGTAGTTATTTAGAATGGGCAGGTAAAGAGTTAAAATTAGATCCTGGTTTATTAGAAATACTTAGTCATCCCCGGAAAGTCGTCACCGTTTCCATACCCGTAAAAATGGATAACGGGGAAGTGCGAGTTTTAGCCGGACATCGGGTACAACATTCTGATATTTTAGGACCATATAAAGGTGGTATTCGTTACCATCCGGCAGTGACTTTACGGGAAGTTTCCGCTTTAGCTATGTTAATGACTTGGAAATGTGCATTGTTAGGTATTCCCTATGGTGGTGCTAAAGGTGGTATTCCCATAGATCCGAAACAATACAGTGTATCAGAATTAGAAAGAATAAGTCGCCGTTATATCAGTGAGTTAATTAAAGATATTGGACCATCAGTAGATATACCAGCCCCAGACATGGGTACATCTGCGCGGGAAATGGCCTGGATGATGGATACCTATTCTGTGAATGTTGGTCATGCTGTACCCGGTGTTGTTACTGGTAAACCCCTTTCTGTAGGTGGTTCTCTGGGTCGAGAAATGGCTACGGGGCGCGGTGTAATGATTATTGTCCGGGAAGCCTTGGCAGATCAAGGTAAATCCCTGGCAGATGTAAAAATTGCTATTCAAGGTTTCGGTAATGTGGGGGGTGCTGCGGCTGAATTGTTATACCAAGCAGGGGCAAAAATTATTGCGGTTTCCAGTGGTGCTGGGGGTGTATATGCGGAAACTGGGCTTGATATTCCGGCTTTAAAAGCTTACGCTGCTCAAAATCGTCGCAGTGTGGTGGGTTTTCCCCAAGCTATTCCCATTAGTAATGCAGATTTACTCATTTTACCTTGTGATGTATTAATTCCTGCTGCTTTGGAAAATCAAATTACGGAAGAAAATGTGCATCAGATTCAAGCGCAAATGATTGCTGAAGCAGCTAATGGACCTGTGACTTTGGAAGCTAACCGAGTTTTAGAAGCCAGTGGAGTTACGGTTTTACCTGATATTTTAGCTAATGCTGGGGGGGTAGTAGTTAGTTATTTGGAATGGGTGCAAGGTCTTTCTTATCTGTTCTGGGATGAGGAAAGAGTAAACCGGGAAATGGAACATTTAATGGTAAATGCTTACCGTCACGTAATTCAACAAGCACAGACTCGCAGAGTAAATTTACGGTTAGCCGCTTATACTCTTGGTGTGGGTAGAGTGGCGCAAGCTTTGACTGATAGGGGTTTGTATCCTTAGTTACAGGGCTGTAACTCGTTAACTCGTTCCCAGTCTCTGACTGGGAATGCTATTACAGAGTCTCTGACTCTATCATCATAGAAGCCAGAGTCTTCTGATGTTCATTCCCTCATCAGGTAAAAATAACGGCGAAATTGCGCGAATATTAGATATTAGCTCACATTCCGCATAAGCGGAGAATAAAAAAATAATTATCTCCAAAAACATTGTTTGGTAAGGGTTTTCAGGATTTTAGTTCAAAGGAACTATAAAATGTTTATTAGGAATTTATCTCATTTATTGAGAATATTTTTGGAGTAAAGTTTGTACAACCCTGAATCTTTCGTGATAATTATTCAGAATTGGATTTTATCTGCGGAATGTGGGTATTAGTTTGGATATGGCTCGGTTATGGCGAAACTTGAAATTAGGCGATCGCTCTCAACCGTCAGGTGATATAGTAAATTTTTGCTTGATAATCACGCTTTTACTATTTAAATTGTTTCCAATTTATTTCTTCAACTAATTTAAGTTTAGGAATATATTGTATGGCAAGTTGATAACTATCAGTTTTAGACAATATATCAACTAATGATAACAAATGAATACTTTCTGGTTTTAGGTATGGATGACCAAATAGACGATCTTTAAATGTTTTCTTATATCCTACACCTGATAACATAACACTAATTTCTGCTCGGTGATACATCATATCAGCATATAAAATTTTTGCATGATCTACCGTCAATTCTGATTGACTAAGCTTACTTTGAAAATAGAATAACCTACCATCTTCGCGGATAACCCCATCAATTCCACCATCTTTACCTAGTGGTCCAGGATGAAAACCTAAAATTCTGGCAAAAGTACGACCAAGTTCTTGTTTTCTTTTTGAACTTGTTCTCACTATTCCTAATGCCAGATTATATGCTATGTACTGTTCCATGTAAATACTAAAATTAATAATTAAAAAATAGCCGATGTTTCTAATTCAATTAATCGGGAATGCAAGAGAATAATTCCCAAATTCAAATAGATAAATATTGCATCCTCAATTCCAGATTTTAATAAGGTATCAAGAGTGCATTCATTAACTTCAAACATCAAAGTTTCTTCATCTATGATCATATCTTCAACTTTTTTTCTCAGATGTTGAATTTTGATCTGATTTTGCATTGACTCATGATAACCATAAGCAAATGCCATATTTAAAATAGTTTTCTCATCTACTTGCAACCGCATTTGTAGATCATCCAGCTGTATTTTACATTTTTTACCAACACGAACTGGAGAAGGTTGCATTTTACCTTGACGCAAAGATTTGAGAGCAGATGTTTTCATTGTCTCTCTTATATAGTCTTCTTGTTGACGTTTCAATTCATCTTTACTACGTGCGATCAAGTTAGGATCTCGATGCTTTTTTGGTGGACGAGTAGAAGATGTATGATTAGCTTCTGCCATTTTTTTACTCCATAACTACTCTTTTGTAGTAATCCCATAGGTGCTCACAATCTGGTTCATTCCATAAATAGTCATAATTAATGAAAACTGCATTACCAGCTTTCATAGGCAACCAATCAACAGGATCAAGAATTTCATAATTAGTAAACCGATTATCAATAAACTGCTGAAAATCATATTTTGATACTCCTATTGGTACAATTTTCACCTGGATAGAACCAATAATAGGACGTGCTTGTTCAAGTGCTATTAGCATATCATTTAAACTTACAAATGAACCTATATCATCTTGCTTAACTCCTAGTAATACCAAATCAGGTGTAACCTCAAACAAGAATTTAGAAATAGATGTTAGATCAGGTGAAACATCAATAACAGTATGAGTAAATTTTTTATTTTTTGCTAATTTTCCTAAAGTTTTAGCTAACCGGTCAGGGTTACTCTTATCACTTTCACTGACGACTGTAAGTTTATCTTCTTGGGTTACAAGTGTTTCACCACCTGGTTTTGGTGCTGATCCTTCGCTAAAGAATTTGAAACTGTGAGCTTGAGAGTCACCATCTATTAAGAGTACCTTATTGCCCATATTCAGGAAAACTCCAGTAATATGAATTGCAGTTGTTGTTTTGCCTACTCCACCCTTATGGTGAACACATAGAACTTTCATAATAAGCTATACTCATCTAATATTTTATTAGTTTTTCTAAAATAACATCAAAACGTTCTCACATCGGTTTCTTATGAAAATCCGCTAAGGAGTATATAGCAGTGTAGCCAGATTTAGTAGGCTTAGAAATCAGCAAAGGTGAACTAAAACGCTTAACAGGGTTTGACACAGAGGACGTATTTCGTCCTTCAATTATGGCGGATAAGCAAAAGCGCATTGGCTTTTTTATTAACGAAGCTTTGGTTGCTTTAGCACTGACACCAGTTATTGTTAGTTTTATTTATCAAGAACATAAGTGATATCTGCACTGTAACTGATTCGAGAAGATTTAGTTCGCGCTTTGAAAAGTGAACGGATTTTGCGCCATAATAAAAAACTGCTTGCTAATAACCAAGAGTTACTTGCAAATAACTTAGCCAATTTGCAAACCTTAGAAGTTAGTAATCAAGCTGGGGAATATGCACAACTTTTAAATCAATCATTGCAGATTGCTTTAGATGTACAAGCAGAACTGAGAAAATTACAAAAAGTCTAATTAAGTTGTCTACACAAAATCTGATGAATAACCAACCCAAAATTATCGTTTTAGATGATGATCCCACCGGTTCTCAAACTGTTCACAGTTGTTTACTCCTGATGCGTTGGGATGTGGAAACCTTGCGTTTAGGTTTAAAAGATGATGCTCCCATTTTCTTTATCTTAACCAATACGCGATCACTCACCCCAGAAGATGCAGCAAATGTCACCAAAGAAGTTTGTCATAACCTCAAAATCGCACTAGCAGCAGAAAACATCGAGGATTTTCTCGTAGTTAGTCGTTCTGACTCCACCTTACGCGGTCATTATCCCATAGAAACCGATGTCATTGCCGAAGAACTCGGACCTTTTGACGCTCATTTTCTCGTACCCGCATTTTTTGAAGGTGGGAGAATTACCTGTGACAGCATCCATTATCTCATTATTGATGGTGTACCCACCCCCGTACACGAAACAGAATTTGCTCGTGATTCTGTATTTAGTTACAATTACAGCTACTTACCCAAGTATGTAGAAGAAAAAACCAGAGGACGCATCAAAGAAGATACCGTCACCAGATTTTTACTTGATGATATCCGTAAAGGTAGCTTAGAAAGATTATTACAACTGCATGATAATCAGTGTGGGGTAGTTGATGGGGAAACCCAAGCCGATCTTAACACCTTTGCTGTAGACATATTAACAGCCGCCAGTCAAGGTAAACGCTTTTTATTCCGCTCCGCTGCTAGTATATTAACAGCTTTAGCTGCTTTACCCCCCCAACCCATAGCTGCGGAAAATATGGCAGAATATGTGCGTGGTGGTAAGCCGGGAGCAGTTATTGTTGGTTCTCATGTGAAAAAGACAACTCAACAGTTAGAATCACTGTTAACAGTTGCGGGAACGGTAGGGATAGAAGTTAATGTCGGAAGATTACTTGATGATGGAGTCAATGAATCTGCTAAACTGCTAACCGAGATTCTAGAACAAATCCGGGAAGTACATAATGCTGGAAAAACACCAGTAGTTTATACTAGCCGTCAGGAATTGACTTTTAAAGATGTCAAAACTAGATTAGACTTTGGGGCAAGAGTTTCGGCTTTACTAATGGATATTGTAAAGGGTTTACCAGCTGATATAGGATTTTTAATCAGCAAGGGGGGTATAACTTCTAATGATGTCTTGAGTACAGGTTTAAATTTAACTTCTGCTCGGTTATTAGGTCAAATTTTAGCCGGTTGTTCAATGGTAATTACACCATCTGATCATCCTCAGTTTTCTAATTTACCTGTGGTTTTATTTCCCGGTAATGTCGGTAATGCTGATGCCTTGGCTACAATTTATCAAAGATTGACTAATCAGTAAACATTTATCAGGAGTCAGGAGGCAGGAGTCAGGAGTCAGGAGTCAGGAGTCAGGAGGCAGAAGGCAGGAGGCAAGAGGCAGAAGGCAGGAGGCAGAAGGTAAATATTTCTCCCCAATCACCAATCACCAATCACCAATCACCAATTACCCATTACCCATTACCCATTACCCATTAAGAATGAATTCTGATTCTAAGAAATCACCAAAAGATTTGAAAATGGAGTCAAATTCTGCACTTAACGATGCAGAATCAATCTCTATTAATGATGATAGAGAGGAAAAAAGTGTCAACCCTGTTCATAAAGAGGGAGATACTAATGTAGATGTTAAAGATAGTGATTCTATCATTCCCAATGGAGAGCTAAATTCTGTTCTTGTCTATTTACAAGCTCATGCAGATAGGAAGATAGATTCTAATTCTGAAGAGAAATCTGAAGAGAAATCTGAAGATAAGAAAACAGAAACAAGCAATTTTGAATTGATTGATCTGAACAGCGATGAGTTAGTGTCAACAGGAAAAAATAACAACAATAATATTCAAGTTCAGTTAAAAACCAAGGAGGGAAGACTATTATTAATTTTGCCAACAGAATCTCAAGTACCTGCTTCTGAGTTCAGTTGCTCCGAGATTTGGCAACAAATGAGACAGAGACTAAATGGTAGCGATCGCCTACGTATACCTAACACTATAGTACATTTGGTAGCGAAAGACCGCTTATTGGACTCAAGACAACTGCAAGAACTGGCACAAACTTTAAATGAACTGCAACTAGAGTTAAAATCAGTCGCCACAAGTCGCAGACAAACCGCGATCGCCGCTTGTACATTAGGTTATTCTGTCGAACAAATCCAACTACAACCATCCTTCACCGCTGACGCTCAACTAGCTCCTAAACCTCTAGCAGATGCGCTCTATCTAGAAATGACAGTAAGATCAGGTGGAGAAATTCGCCATCCTGGCACTGTGATTATTTTGGGAGATATCAACCCTGGTGGTATTGTGGTTGCAGATGGTGATATTCTCATTTGGGGGCGTTTGCGGGGGGTAGCTCATGCCGGCGCTGGGGGAAATCGTGATTGTCTAATTATGGCTTTGCAAATGGAACCAACCCAACTGCGAATCGCCGATGCAGTAGCTAGAGCGCCTGAAAAATCACTAACACATTTTTTCCCAGAAGTGGCACATATCACACCCGAAGGCATCCGTATTGCCAAAGCTACTGATTTTTCTCGCAGTCAGTTAAGCAAAATTAATCAGAGTCTCTATGGCAGGAGTCAGTAGTCGTAGGGGCGAAGCATTCGGAAAACAACCTTGGACAAAAATTGATAATTTATCGCCCGAATGCTGATGCTTCCAGCACGCTTCGCGAACGCCCGTACAGGAGTCAGGAGTAAAACCTGATAATGCTGGAAGTTTCATCATATATTGATGTTATCAGCGCCCCGTCTACTGCTATAACTAGTTCTAAATATTCTCTCAATATTTAGTATTATTTCCACCAACCCTAATCGAGCGCATTGCCGTTATGAGTCGTATTATTGTAATTACCTCCGGTAAAGGAGGAGTGGGTAAAACCACGGTTTCCGCAAATCTGGGTATGGCTTTAGCCAAAATCGGGCGACAAGTGGCCTTAGTTGATGCGGATTTTGGTCTGAGAAATTTAGATTTGTTGCTAGGACTAGAAAACCGCATTGTCTACACAGCGGTAGAAGTGTTAGCTAGAGAGTGTCGTTTAGATCAAGCTTTAGTCAAAGATAAACGACAACCGAATCTGGTACTACTACCAGCAGCCCAAAATCGCACCAAAGACGCGGTAACACCAGACCAAATGAGACTGCTAGTAAATGCACTAGCACAAAAATACCAATATGTAGTCATAGATAGTCCCGCAGGCATTGAAATGGGGTTTAAAAATGCGATCGCCCCAGCTAAAGAAGCCCTCATTGTCACCACCCCGGAAATCTCCGCAGTCCGCGATGCTGACCGGGTAGTAGGATTATTAGAAGCCCAAGGTGTCAAAAAGATTCATTTAATCATCAACCGGATTAGACCTGCAATGGTACGGGCAAATGATATGATGTCTGTACAGGATGTTCAGGAACTTCTCGCCATCCCCTTAATCGGGGTTGTCCCTGATGACGAGCGTGTGATAGTCTCTACTAACCGAGGCGAACCTTTAGTATTATCAGAAGCTCCTTCTTTGGCAGCCTCAGCCTTTGAAAATATTGCTCGTAGATTAGAAGGGGAAACTGTCGAATTTCTTGATCTTGACTCCCCCAACGACAACTTATTTTCCCGGTTACGCAAGTTGTTACGGACAAAGATTGTTTAATTTTTTTCAGTTACCGCCTTATAACCTAGCCAGCAATGATTCTTGAACTTTTAGAAAAACTTTTTGTTCGCACACCAAACACCAGTCGCACTGAAGTTAAACGTCGTCTGCAAGTAGTTATAGCCCACGACCGAGCAGACTTAGATGCCCAAACCTTGGAAAAAATGCGTCAGGAAATCCTAGCAATTGTCTGTCGCTATGTAGAAATTGAAACAGATGGTTTGGAGTTTTCTTTAGAAAGCAACCAACGCACAACTGCTTTAATCGCAAATTTACCTATTCGTCGTGTTAAGGAAAACACTCCTGAAGCAGAAGAAACAGAGACATCTATTGAGGTTTGATCTCAATACTTTTCGGTTAAGCCCAAAACAACGAAATAACGTAGGTTGGGTTGAACGAAGTGAAACCCAACAAACCCTTGTAAATGTTGGGTTTCGTTCCTCAACCCAACCTTGTATCTTAGAGGAGGGTGGGTTAGGAGTGTATTAAATTTGCACTGTAAGCTACCTCTTGTCAAAATCAGGATTTTTCGTTTTTTTAGTTTTAAGACTTGACAAGTCGCAAAACTTTTTGTACATTTATGTTATGAGTAGAAATCTGTAGAGCCAGATATAGTAAACTTTTAAATATTCAACATCGTTATTTCCACTCACATTCAAAAAATCCCCACTACCAATTTATCAATCACATCCTGAAAATCCTTTAATCCTGGATATCCTGATTCTGACAATATGCAAGCTTGGACACCCGATACCAGACTACAGAACAGCTAAGAAAATGGAAGAAGTATATAATTCGTAATTAGGGCTTGCTGAATAAAGATAAAACCTTGATAAATTCTGGAAACCACTTATGTAATTTCTGGAGATGTCTCATAGACATCTCCGAAAAAGATGTAGGGACAATTCATGAATTGTCCCTACATCTTATGTTACCAGTGGTCTATTCTAGAGACGTTCTATATAACATCTCTACATTTTTGCATTAACTACACAATGAGTTAATCAATCGTCAATTTCTTTCTACGCCATAGTTGATAGTCACAAATAAGTTGTGACAGCTTGTACAGGATTTCTTCCTCAAAGGGAATCCGCCATTTTATAGGACGAACGGGACGGTATCGGTCAAACATTAGTATTAAAGTTACCACAGCCATAATAATCAGGTGTGTTTGTAGGACAGTTAGAGGTAAGAGCATTAAAGCCCAACAATTTCCTACACACCAAAGGCCGTTAACCATCCCATAGCGCCAACAATCTAAATTAGCAGCCAGTCCAAAAGGTGAAAGGCCAGGAGTCCAGTGGCAGTGGTTCAAGCAGGACTGCTTCCACGGGCTAGACTGCCAAAAAATGGCTAATAGCAAGGCAACACCAGAAGCGCCAAACCATCCCTCGCCCACAAAAAACCTCAGCAAAGCTGCAACAGGCATTAATATCAGACCTGCCAGAGTCCAGATACTGATATAGCCAAAAAGAAACAAAACAATGGCAATCCAACGCCGTCGGGTTAAGCTACGTAACCAAAGGTGACGGATTGGTTGGGCTAACGCAGGAGACATCATAGCAACCAACATCACCAACCAATACAATACGATCACTGCCAGGGAGTGGAAAGAGAGCATATCATCTAGTGAGTGAATCATCTGTCCATGCCCATGAACTGAGACAGCAATCATCCGTCCTGACATTACCTGATGAAGTTCTCCTGGTAGCAACATCACCCCCCAAGCAATCAGGGAAACTTTCACCAGCGTCGGTAGAGGAGGCTCACTAATAAATGATATGTATCTACTTAATGTGATTCTCATTGCTCGAGTTTAAACGACTCACGAGACAGACATACTTGCTCCACTCTTATATCATCGGCTGGATAGTCCTCAGTTAGTGGGATGAAAGTAACTTTAAGGTTCTTAGTTCCATCCCATCCGCCAAATCCAGTTTTAGCAAAGATATCGGTAATTTCAAAAACTTCGGTAACTCCTAGTCCCCCACCTGCGGATGCTTGGCTCACACCAAAAAAGGCGATACTACCCGCATGCAGATCAGGATAATCATAACCTGGAGCACCTTTAGGAAGACTAACAAACACGTTAATGATCCTACCATCCTTGTTGCTGGTGATATTATTTAGAGACAGGAAAAACCTATACTCTGGGGAGTATTTTACTGGTTTATCCATTTGAATCTCTATCGAAGTTCTATTTGCTCCTTGTAAGCTTGTGGCGGTCTTAGTACTACCAAGGTTTTCTGGAAGCTTTCCGACAGGGTTAGTAGCCATACCTTTTAGGGGATCTGAAATGTCATCATATTGATAACTGAGATCATACTGGTAATCTATTTTCAGTGCCAAGGTATTGACAACATCCTTTGGTCTGAACTCCCAGACCTGTCCAGATGTCAAAGGTACCATAAAGCCACGTTCATTCGGACCGTCGAGCCACTCTTTTTGTGTTCTGTTGAAAAGTTCTATTATTTGGTTGTCCGCTTCGTTTTCTGGTGTATTTGGTAGTGGCTCCTGCAAATATGGGTTCTTATGCTTCGGATTACGGTTGGTCCAAACTTCCCACAGGCGGTCAATATTGGCATGGTGCAACCAAAATAGAGGGTCAAGACCGGCAGTGACTGGGTTACCCATCAGTCCACCACGTCGTTCAACTATATCTTCCCCATTTTCATCTTTCAGCGGTTTGTTATCTTTGCCCATTTTAACTTTTTCCCGCCCACCAACAAGACCATGAACGTTGTTATGTGGACTGCTTTCTGCTTGACCAAAGGTTGTAGCCTCGTGGCTAAAAGTGGTTTTTACTCCCCCAAAACCAGTTGAAGATGCAGATGTTCCCATAAAACTGGGTTGAGTCAATGTCTGTTTTAGACTTAGCGATAGTTTGGTCGACGCATACTGGTTCTTTGCGTCTTGTGATCCTTGAGCAATTTTTTGTGGCAGTGTTGCCAGAGGTCCGTACCGTTGTTTGATATATAGAGGATTTTCAGACTCATCCGGCATATACTCATTGGTAAATGCTGGTGGTATTTGTGTTGCACGATAATCATCTTTTGGATCTGCGGGGTTCCAGTAAGGTAAAGCCCAATCTGTCCAATGATAATTAACTTTGATACCTTTCTTTTCGTCTGCTATCATTTCCTGTTTAATAGCTTCACGCACTATTGCTTCAAATGACAGCAAATAGCCACGATGCCAAGGTAAGAAGTACCAGCTTCCGTGCTGGCATTGTTTCCAGTAAAGGCTTTGTACCCAATAAGGTGGTAACTTTTCACCCAAGGTCAGGAAGCCTTCAATGTGCCATAATACGGGATCAAAACCATGAATAGCAGCTAAAAAATCCCAGCTTGTGGGATCTGAAATTGGCTTGGCTCTGAGGACTCTAACACCCCTAGCGTACCAGTACAACACGGGATCATCGAAATCTCCATTCTTTGCCCATACATTTCTACGAGTGAAAGCCATAAAATTCCTTTTGGTGTTTGTTGGATGGTGAACCGTTGTATAAAACCTAGACAAAACTAGACTTGAGTTTCTACTTCAATGAGAAATGAGAGCATGGGAGCGGCTATCCCTCAGTAGAATTTCGCACCTTAGTTCAGACGCGATAAAATCATTGTTCTTATTCAATGATTGGTGAATATTAAGACAAGTTCGTGCATTCATTAATACGCAAGAATTAGCTAAAAATAGCCCGTGTTATCCCGTACTATTAGAACCTTAGCTCGATGTAACAAGCACGCTATTTTTATCTATTATGACTTATGCAAGTATTACACCATAGAAACTTTTGCAAGATGTGCTAGACGGCATAAATCATGTAAATAAACAGATTTTTGATATCTGATGCACCCTACGAATATGCCAGTTGCATAGGTCATGAATATAATAATAAGCACATTTGACGTAATGTCAATATTGAATATCGTTAATTTTAGTAACTTTAGCTAATTTTTCACTCATTGTATTTTAAATTGTATATTCAGTGACAAAATCACTTAAATAACAACTAGATATTTGCGATATAAATTATACTGGCTATGCTTACATTTGGTGGCTGCCTTTGGTTTAATTTCCATAGCATCATAATAGTAAATATTGCTACTTAGATAGGTAGGCGTTAAAAATTGTCGTTATGGCAAGACAGGAGGCAGGAGGGAAGAGGTTTTTAGCAATTTTACATTTTTGTACTTGCTTGGTTTTTTCGTGCCGACTTACTTTTATCCCCATCCCTGAAATCCCCAAAAATCCTTAAATTATTGACTTCATTCTCAATAATGTTGATAATATACCCCCCTTTATTGATAAAAATCTTTTTTTCGATAGATCCCCAACTTCTTGAAGAAGCTAGGGATCTGGGTATTAGTAGAAAGAAACCGAAAAACCTCCTGCCTCCTGCCTCCTGCTAATTAAATCAATCCTGCTGATTCATAAAGTCTTTTAAACAAAGCTTTAATCTTAGTTCCATAATCTAAATCTGCTGACCATCTTCCTGATAGTTGATCTACAGAAGGAGCAACACCCCTAGTCACAAATCTAAAGCGAGGATCTACTTCTTGTTGTACCAAAGGTTCTAAACTAGCGTAGGCTTTTAAATGTTGAATATGCGCTCTTACTCCTATTCTGGCACTAGGAAAAGATGCTGCTTCTGAACCACCACCTATTGCTCCTAAACCAGCAAAGTTATTTTGTTGAGGTCTAATATCTCCACCAAAACGTAAAAAGCCAGTTTCTAAACACATTTGACAAAAGGCAAGATCATGATTTACGCCTTCAATGATCGCTTCTTCTCGATAAAGTTTAGGAATGTCAGGAAACTGCACTAGAGCGTTTTCATTGTTATTCCGCAAAAATATTTGTAGCTGTACTTCTGTGGTATTTCCATTAGAAATAATTTGCTCAATGTGTGCCGGACAAATTGTTAAAATGGAACGGAGTTTAAGAGTTTTAGTTGCACTATCCCAACTAATAGAAATATTAAAATCTCGCAGTTCGATAGCTTTGATATAAACTAAACGGCGATAGGTTACACGGTTAACATTAGGTGATTTTGATAAATCAATTCGCAACCGATCTACTAAGTCAATGGGAATATAGGAATTACCATTAATTAATACTCCTTGTTCTGGATAATTTTGCCCATTGATGTTAATATTAATTGGTGGATAATTTGGTTCTACAGGAGTTCCCTGATTTGGATCAACTCCTCGACTCCAAGCTGTTAATCCATCTACAATTCCTAATGCAAAATCACGACGACGAGTTTGTAATAAATTGCGATCGTCTGGACTGCTGAGAAACCCTACTTGCATGACTAAAGCCGGTAAAGTAGTGCGGCGACAAAACTGCAAACTACCTAAGCCACTGTCTGTATCTGGTCTGACTCCGCGATTAGGTAATTGAGGTACACGGCGCAACAATCCCATGAGTAACGTTTCTGCATTTTGCTTGCGTTGATTGTTGCTGGCAATGTGGTAAACACTAGCACCCCTAACAGTAGGACTACTAGCAGCATCAGCTTGAATTTCTACAGCCACATCAGTGGAACGAGCGCGAGAGTTAATCCAGGTGATAGTTTGGGCAGCACTTAAATCATCAGGCACAGCTAAAACTTCCACAGTACGCGCCCGCAGTTCTGTTACAATTAGATCCCGTAACAGAATCATTTCCTTAGCTTCAGTTGTACCACCTGCGATCGCACCAGGATCAATACCGCCAGCTTCCCTACCTCCATGCGCGGCCGAAATAAAAATACGTCCCATCTTTAATGATTCCCATTGTTAAGCTCCAGCATGAAGCAATTTTAACGATTATTTTGGGTTTGGGATCAAGAATTATAATAAGGCAGGAGTCAGGAGTCAGGAGTCAGGAGTCAGGAGTCAGGAGTTTTGATTTTTCCCTAATCATCAATCACCAATCACCCAAAAATGCAAATCCCCCGTTTACATCCAGATACAATAGAAGAAGTTAAACACCGGGCTGATATTGTTGATGTTGTCTCAGATTATGTAGTTTTACGTAGACGAGGCAAAGATTTTGTCGGGTTATGTCCTTTCCATGACGAGAAAACCCCTAGTTTTACAGTGAGTCCAAGCAAGCAAATGTATTATTGTTTTGGTTGTCAAGCTGCGGGTAATGCCATTAAGTTTGTCATGGATTTGAATAAACGACATTTTGCAGAAGTAGTTCTAGATTTAGCAAAACGTTATCAAGTTCCTGTCAAAACCTTAGCACCTGAACAAAGAAAAGAATTACAACGTCAAATATCTTTACGTGAGCAATTATATGAGATTTTAGCATCTACAGCCCAATTTTATCAACACGCTTTAAGACAAAATTTGGGTCAAAAAGCGATGCAATATTTACAGGAAAATCGGCAATTAAAAATAGAAACAATTCAACAATTTGGTTTAGGTTATGCTCCCCCTGGTTGGGAAACTTTACATCGTTATTTGGTGGAAAATAAAAATTATCCTGTGCAGTTGGTAGAAAAAGCTGGTTTAATTAAACCTAGAAAAGAAGGGGGAGGTTATTATGATGTATTTCGGGATAGATTAATGATTCCTATCCACGATGTTCAAGGAAGAGTAATTGCTTTTGGTGGCAGAACTTTAACAGATGAACAACCAAAATATTTAAATTCCCCAGAAACAGAATTATTTAGTAAAGGTAAAACTTTATTTGCTTTAGATCAAGCTAAAGATGGTATTTCTAAATCAGATCAAGGGGTAGTAGTAGAGGGATATTTTGATGCGATCGCCCTTCATGCAGCAGGAATTAATAACGTCGTTGCATCCCTGGGTACAGCATTAAGTATAGAACAAGTGCGGCTATTATTGCGTTACTCAGATTCCAAACAATTAATACTTAATTTTGATGCAGATAACGCTGGAATTAATGCCGCAGAAAGAGCAATTGGTGAAATTGCCACCTTAGCATATAAAGGCGAAGTACAGTTAAAAATTCTCAACATTCCCGACGGTAAAGATGCGGATGAATATTTGCATACTCATACAGCAACAGAATATCAGCAACTATTAGCAAATGCCCCACTGTGGTTAAATTGGCAAATTGAGGAAATTATTAAAGATAGAGATTTAAAACAAGCCGCCAATTTTCAAATCGTTACAAAAGAAATGGTTAAAATCTTGCAGAAAATCGTTAATAGTGATACACTTAATTACTATATTTCCTACTGTGCAGAAATACTCAGCTTAGGGGACGCTAGACTTATACCCCTACGAGTTGAGAACCTACTAACTCAAATTGCACCTGCTAGTGTACAAACTCCACCTTTGCGTTTACGCAAACCAGAGTCAAAAACGCCAAAGCTATCTCTAGTAACCACTGAACGCAGTTTATTAGAACAAGCAGAGGCGTTATTATTACGAATTTTTCTCCATTGTCCTGAACAACGTCAAATTATATTTGAGGAATTAGAAGAAAGAAATTTAGAATTTAGCCTTTCTCATCATCGGTTTTTGTGGCAAAAAAGTTTAGAATTTCCATTAGAAGAAGTAGACTTAATTTCTAACTTACAAAATCGGTATTTAGAATTAGAAGAAGATTTAAAAATAGTATCTCATGTATTTCATTTGAATGAAAAAAACAAGCAAGAAATACTGCGTACTCCCCAAGTTGTACAAGCAACCTTAGCTTGTATAGAAATAGTTTTGAGGGAAAAACGCTATCGTCATTTTATGGAACTGTGGGAAAAAGTTGATCCACAAATAGAACCAGAAAAAAATAAATCATATTATGATAATGCTATTGCTGAAAAAAGACGAATACAAGAATTAGATAAACAAAGACAATTTTCCATAGCCGAATTATTTTAATCAAAGAATAGGGAGTATACTAATTCTATGAAACTACAAACAACTATCCAAGAAATCAAAACAGTTAAAGCCTACTATACCCCAGAAGAATATTTAGAACTGGAAGAAAAATCAGAGTACAAAAATGAATATAGAGATGGAGAAATTATACCCATGACAGGCAGAACAACAAATCATAATAAACTAGCATTAAATTTAGCTACTAGCCTGAATTTAGCATTAAATGATTTAGACTATGAAATTTATATTGGAGATGTAAAACTGTGGATACAACGTTATCGAGAATTTACTTATCCTGATGTCATGGTCATAGAAGGTGAACCTATTTATTATAGTACAAACACCACAATTGTTACCAATCCTTTATTAATTGCCGAAGTCCTATCTCAATCTACAAAAGACTATGATCGGGGTGATAAATTTCTTTATTATCGTTCAATTCCCGAATTTAAAGAATATATTTTGATTGATCAACATAAACATTATGTAATGCAATATGTCAAAAATAATGAAAATCAATGGATTTTGACAGAGTATGAAACAGAAGATGCTATTTTAAAACTTGCATCAATTAACCTTCAATTATCTTTAAAACAACTGTATAAAAAAATTAACTTTTTGGAACAAATAGAGTAAAATTTTCAATTGAAAATTGACAATTGTTTCATTAAAGGCTTCCGCCGTGAGCGTCAGCCGATAGCGTAGCGTGGCGTTAGCCATACGGTTTAAAACCTCTCCTTTCAACGGGAAAAATAAAAAATAAGCTTTTTCAATCCTCTCCCTTCAATGGAGGGGTAATTGTCAATTGTTCATTGTCAATTATCAATTATTGAATATTCACCTATAACCTGAGCTTTGGTAAAATAGATTTAGATAACATTCCATGAACCCCTTTTTGTGGACTATTCACCACTTGAGTAATATGAAAATTTACTACTAAACTGCATAAAACATAAGCATCTTCTGGTGATAAATTGGCAAAACGTTCTAGAAAATCAATCATATTTTTTAACGCCAATTCCAAAGCATCATCTAATGTTTCTGCAAAACCCATTGTGATGAAATCTGTAGGAGTTTCTGCTATGGGTGTTGTCAGTTGTAAATCTTTACGTAATATGAGTTTAATTCTGCCATTCATAGATGTTTCAATAGCAGTTACATTTACCTCACCATCTCCTTGTGCAGAATGTCCATCACCAATGGAAAATAATGCACCAGGAACATATATAGGTAAAAATAATTTTGCACCTGCTTGTAATTGACGGTTATCAATATTTCCTCCATAAGCACCTGGAGGTATAGAATTACGGTTATTTTCTGGGGTAGCAACTCCTAAAATGCCAAAAAAAGGTGTGAGAGGAATTTTAATATTTGAACCGGGTGGAAATTCGGCAAAATTATTTTTTAAATCGAGGGGAATAAATCTTAATGCAGCTTCTGTAAACTGCTGTGGTAATACTCCCCAACCTGCACGAATAGCGTTAAAACCAACAGGTAAACGCGGTGAAATTGACTTTAATTGTACTTCTAAAATATCCCCTGGTTGTGCATTATTGATGTAAATTGGTCCGGTGAGTAAATGGGGTCCTGGTGCTATTTTTTGTTCTGGTGGTAAATTTTCACAGATATCAATAAATTCTGGTGTAAGAAATTCTGAAGGAGCTTTGTCGTAAACGTAATAACCTGTATATGTTTCTATGTCTATTGTGTCATGGGAATCAACAAATAATGCTGGTTTTAAGAGGTGAGAAAAGCCACCTAAATGTACAGTTTCTTTCGTAGCTTTTAAAATGTGGTGAGTCATTTTTGCAGATGCTGATGGCTGAATAAACAATTATCAATTGTCAATTGTCAATTGTCAATTGTCAATTGATAACAGGTTATTTTGAGTTTTCAGAGTGTTTTTTCCAGCAACCTAATATAATTGCGGATATCATGATCTTTCACTCGTGCAGAAATGAAGTTGAAACTAAACCAAGGTCCTAGTCGTAATTGTTGACCTACATGACTATATCTTCCTTGCCACCACCTGGGTAATGCTGGTACTATATCCATGCCATAAATAAAGCGATAAGTGTTAGGAACTCTCTGATTATAAGATTGAGAAAATTCCTTATTGCCTACTTTGGGCGAGCCAAATGTATAGACTTCTAAGGAAGATAATTGAGGGTGAAAATTATATTCAATATCTACACCACATAAGGTTGCTAATGCTCCTCCTAAACTATGGCCTGTGACAATGATATTAGCAGTCTGATTATCTTTGATATATTGATGAATCTGATCTCTAACGGAAAGGTAAGCATTGCTAAAACCAGAATGCATGAGTGATCCAGAGTTCTTACCTTTTTTATATGGGTAAGTTTGCTCGGTTTTAGCAACAATTTCTTGTTGAATTATTTTCTCATCAAATTCTCTATTTTCCTTTTCTTCATCAATACCTATCTTGCCAGTATCGAAGTTATATCGCCAGTCCATTCTTGATTCAGTACCACGAAAAACTATAGTTACTGCTGAGGAATCTGCTAAAATTGCCAATTGAGTATCGGTGGTTTTGTCGCTAATCAGAATTGGTTTTTCAGTCCAGCCGCTAAAGGCTATTTTAGAGAAGTCTTGATAAATTTCTTGACAGCACACTGCCATTTTCACTGCTTTGGAATAATTCACTGTCATCACTAAGTCCTCATCAAAAATTTTGAGTAATATTTTGACCAATATTCAGATGTTCTAGAACACCAATTCATTAATCGTAACGGCGTTCGCGTAGCGTGCTGGAGGCATAGCATTCGGACAGAATATGAACTGGTTTCAGCGATAGGTTATCACCCGAATGCTTCGCCCCTACAAGGTAAAAACAGATTACCTAGCATTACTGAATCGACGTTCTAGGAAACATCTATGTATTATTGGTGATTCGACGGATATCATAGCATTGTTTATTTACAAACGACTAGAGTGCAGCAAAATATAAAAAAATATAAATTTATATTACAAAAATACCTATCATACTCAGA